>WOZB01000266.1 GCA_011620445.1 Anaerolineaceae bacterium
CCACCGGGTTTTGTCACGTGAGGCCAGTTTTTAGGTTCTGGATTTTTTCTCACATGGGGCGTGGCCTGTAGCTGCCAGGCGTTATCTCACACGGGGCAGGGCTGCAACCACCGGGCATTACCTACCGCAGGGCAGGGTTTTTAGGTTTTGGTTATTTCGGGTTTTCCTCGGGCTTTTTCTGCTTGTTCCCTGTTTTTCCCGCGTTTTTCCTTGTGTGACCCGTCTTTTTCCCGGGTTTTTCCTGGTTTTTTCCTGCAAGGATGGCGCGGAGAACCCATTTCTAAATTGTGATATTATCGAATTGTGAGTGAACAAAGACCAGAAATCAGCTCCCAGGGTTTGGGGGAACAGGTTGACCCGCTTCAGCAGACTACCGAGCAGGGCAGCTTTCTTGAGAAGGTCTGGGCGCGCCTGGTGCACCTGGGCTTGAGCGCCGGGCTCTTGCGCCTGGCCAGCGTGCTGCTCACCTGCCTGCTGATCGTGGTCTTCATCTGGGTGATGAACAGCTTTTACACCAGTGTGGCTGGCACCAAGACCGCCGTTTTGATGGCACCAGACAGTGTGCAAGCCCTGACCACTGAAGAGCAGGCCATACTGCCCCCCATCAGCGCCGCCCTCGCCCAACCGATTGGTATCGGTTTGAATCGGGATGCCACCTTGCACACCATCCTGCCTTCGGTGGGGCGCACAGAGCTGGCCGTTTACACTGTTGAGCCGGGCGACACCTTGTTTTCCATCGCTCAGAAGTTCAACCTGCGCACGGAGACGCTGCTGTGGGGCAACCTGTATACTATCGGGGACGACCCGCACACCATCTACCCGGGCCAGCAGCTCACCATTTTGCCGGTGGATGGCACCCTGCACAAATGGAGCGCCGGCGAAGGCCTGAACAGCATATCAGAATACTTTCATGTGAGACCCGAAGACATCATTAATTACCCCGGCAATCACCTGGATGCCAGCACCATAGGCGACTTGGCCAACCCCAACATCAAAGCGGGCACAATGCTCATTATCCCGGGGGGCGTGGCAGAGTTTCCGGATTGGCGCACTCCGCGCATCACCCGTACTGACCCAGCCACTGCAAAGAACGTGGGCCCGGGGGCTTGCGAAGGCAGTTTCGATGGCGTTTTGGGCAGCGGCAACTTTATCTGGCCAACCGAGAAACAATACCTTTCGGGGTACGACTATGACCCCGGTTCCAACCATTTCGGGATCGACCTCAGCGGCGCGATTGGGGACCCGGTGAAAGCGGTTGATAACGGCGTGGTTGTGTATGCCGGTCTGAATGATTGGGGTTACGGCCAGATGATCGTGATCGACCACGGTGAAGGCTGGCAATCGCTGTATGCCCATCTTGCAGAGATCGACGTGAAATGCGGGCAGGAAGTTTACTCTGGCGATGTAATTGCCTTCATCGGCGATACCGGCATGGCCCAGGGCCCACATTTGCATTTTGAACTGCGCAGCGACAACCTGGGGCGGGTAAACCCCAAGAACTTCCTTAACTAGGGCAGTTTATGCAAGTAACTTTTCTGGGAACAGGCGCGGCGACGAGTTATCCCCTGGCTTTTTGCCAATGTGAGACCTGCCGGAAGGCGCGTGAACTGGGAGGCAAAAACTTCAGGAAGCGTGCTTCGCTGCTGATTAACACCGATTTGCTGATCGACTTGGGACCAGACGCGATCCCTGCGATGCATGCGTATGGTCATGACACGACGAAGCTGCGGCTTTTGCTGCAAACGCATCCGCATTCTGACCATTTTGACCCCGGGGTTCTGGTGACGCGTTCAAGCCTGTATAGGTGCGTGAACTCAGATCTGCTGGAAATCATTGCCGAGAAGCGCTGCCTGGAGGTGATGGCTGATCAGGTGCGTGTAATCGAGAGTATTGAACTGCTTGAAGAGAAATGGCAGACTGATATGCATTTGACCCTGACCGCGCTGGGGCATGGGCAGCGGCTGAGTAGGGGAGGCTATGAGATCCTGGCGATGGAGTCGCTGCATCACCCGGGGTGGGGGTCGCAGATTTATCTTGTCAAGGAAGGGGGAAAGCAGCTGCTTTACGCGGCAGACAGCCCGGCACTATCGGCTGCTGCCTTAGAAGCTCTGCAGGGAAAGCATCTGGACCTGGCTATTTTTGAGCAGACTTTTGGGCCTTTCCATACTGGCAACACCGGCGCGCATCTGTCGGAGGCGATATTGTTTGAGCAGCTGGCCAGGTTGCGGGCTCAGGGTTGCCTGGACGAGAAGAGCCAGATCTACGTCACGCATATTTCACACGAGGGTAACCCGCATCACGAGGCTTTGGCTGAACGAGGGGCCAGCTTGGGCTACTTTGTAGGTTACGACGGGCTGGAATTGACACTCTAAACACTTTCATGCTTAATAGATCAACGGGTTGCAGCCCCAGGTTGGTTAAAGCTGACAACTCATAATCTGATTTTTCATAGCTGCTACCATTCACTCGGGCAGTGTTGGCTTGGTTTAGGTTTGGCCTCCGTGCTAAAATAAACCTATGCAAGATAGTGTTGGAATTGACCGCAGGCCTTCGCCCATTGCCGGGTCGTGGTACCCTGGCAATGCAGTCAAATTGCGCTCGATGATTGAAGGTTTTCTTGGTGCCGCGCCTGCTCTGCATTTTGAAGGCAGAGTGCAGGGCCTGATTGTGCCCCACGCGGGCTATATCTATTCGGGCCAAACGGCCGCCTGTGCCTTCAAGGCGCTGCAGGGTGAAACTTTCAGCAAAGTTGTGGTGATCTCCCCTTCCCATCAGGCCTACCGCTCGCCCTTACTGACCAGCGGCCACGATGCCTACACCACCCCCCTGGGAGACCTGCGCGTAGACCAGGAGAGCCTGGCGTTTCTAAACAATGAGCTTGCGCCTTTGGGTTTGGGGCTCACGGCTGTTAGAGGTGACCGTGAGCACTCGCTGGAAATTGAATTACCCTTCCTGCAGGTAAGCCTGAGGGAAGCATTTGCCCTGGTGCCTATTATGATGGTGGACCAGCGCCGGGTGGTGGCAGAAGCCCTTGCGCAAACCCTGGCGGCCTGGATAAAGCGTTTGCCACCCAGCGAAAAGGTGTTGCTGGTGGCCTCAAGCGACCAGAGCCACTTTTATTCGCTAAGGCAGGCAGAAAAAATGGACGGAGCAGTTATCAAAGCCCTCGAAGCCCAGGATGTTGAGCTGCTTTACCGGCTGGACGCGGAAGGCAAAGGCGAAGCTTGCGGGCTTGGGCCTATGGCTGCAGTCATCCTTACCTGCCAGGCTTTGGGCAATATTAAGCTTCAAGTTGTTGATCACCGTACTTCTGCCGCTGCCACCGGCGATGAAAGCAGTGTGGTGGGCTATACCTCTGCCATTCTCACGCTGAAGCCCTGAGCCCTCATGCCGCAGCGCTGTTCACAGCAAATAATCCTCTCCCTTGCCACATTTGTATTGCTTTGTTCGCTGGTTGCCTGCGGCAGCCCAAACCTGCAAGGGAGGCCCACGCAACTACTGCCCGCCTGGCCGACCGACCTGATACCATCCATCACACCTACCTCAACCCCTCTGCCGCCTTCCACGCTCACCCCGACTACCACCCTGGTGCCCTCAAACACACCTTTCGACACACCAACACCGAAGCCAACTGGCACAGCTTTGCCGCCTTTCAACGCCACGCCCTTCCCATACAAAGACTCTGAAGGTAAAGCGGTCACTTACAGCTATGCTGCCATCTCTGAACACACCTTGCGCCCGAGCGGCACCACGCTTTCACTTTCGGGTTTTGTGGCCTTTGAACTGCTTGACCGCGGCATCCACCGCCAGACTTTGCACCTGCTGGAAAAGGATCTCACCCTGTACTCCCTGCGCGTAAGGCATAAATTTGGAAGTGAAGAAAAAGAAGTTTGGCTGATCCTGACGGGTGTTTGGGGAATCAACGTGCCATTCAACGAAGCCGGGGCGGACGGTTCCGCTAATATCAGCCTGGCTGAAGTTGCGGCTAAAGATGCTTTCAACCCAAGTGAGATGCACACCGCCTGGGACCTCAGCCTGGCAAAACGCGCTCCCACTTATGAAACAGTATCCCTGACCGACCTCGAAAATCTGCTCAAGGACCTGCCGCAGGAAGCCTTGATCCTGGCTGAGAATCCGATCCTCTTCCCTGCAGACTCCTGGCACCAGACCAAGTTGAATATGCTCTCGGTCAGTTCGCAGGCTGCCCGCTTCCACTGGCTCTTCAATATCAACGAATTCAACATCATCATTGGCCAGAACGCCAATGCCGACCTGTGGGCCGACACACTGCTTAAAGGGTCGCCGCTGCCAGACACAATTGAAGGCCCGCTTTATTTCGCGGCGGATAACCTGGTGGTGGTAAAGCCATGACCCAGTTCATTTCAGTTGGCATTAACAATGCCAATATCTCCAGGGCCTATGATTACCGCGTGCCCCCCGAGCTGGCTGACCAGGTGCAGCCCGGCTGCCTGGTGGAAGTGCCCTTTGGCAAGCAGATTGCCCAAGGCGTGGTGCTCGCCATTCTAGCGGAGCCGGAAGTAGCGGACCCACTGCCCATCCGGGCGGTGCTTTCAGCCGGCACTTTATTGACCCCCCAGCAAATGGAACTGGCAACCTGGTTAGCTGAAAATACCTTTGCGCCGCTGGGCGCCTGCATTACCCTGATGATGCCGGATGGGCTTTCCAGGCGGGCGACAACTCAGGTCTGGTTGAACGAAGGTGCCGCCATCCCCGAGGGTCTGAGCCTGACTGAGGCACGCCTGATCAAGGTTCTTCAAAAAAGGGGAGTGCTCAGTTCCGGCCAGTTGGACCGCGCCCTGCCCAAACTTAACTGGCACAAGGCGGTCAGCCAGCTGCAAGCGCTGGGTGTGGTCAGCCAGCGCAACTTCCTGCCGCCACCCGGCATCAGCCCCAAAACGGTGCGCACAGCGCAGCTTTCCATTGCCCCGGAAGAAATCCAGGCACTCGAGCCAAGCTTAATCGGGAAAACTGAGGCGGTGCTGGCCAGGCGCATTCAAGTGCTGCAGCTTTTGGCTGACGACCCTTTTCCGGTTGATTTTTCCTGGATTTATGCCCAGACAGGCACAAGTTACGCGGATTTGAAAGCCCTGGCTGAAGCCGGGTTGATCCACTTCAATGAAACCGAAGTCTGGCGGGACCCCACCGAGAAAATTCTTCCGGGTCACAACCCCGCCCCCACGCTCACCCCGGACCAGCAAAGCCTCTGGCAAACACTGGAACCGCAACTTGAGGGTTCAGACCCCAAGCCCAGCCTGATATTTGGGGTGACCGGTTCTGGTAAGACTGAAGTCTACTTGCGAGCCGTGGAAAAAACCATCAAATCTGGCCGCCAAGCCCTGGTTTTAGTCCCGGAAATTTCGATGACACCGCAAACCATTCGACGTTTCATGGGGCGCTTCCCCAACCAGGTGGGGCTTTACCACTCCAAACTATCTGAAGGGGAAAATTACGACACCTGGCGGCGTGCCCGCTCGGGGGACTTAAAGGTGGTGGTGGGTCCGCGCAGCGCGCTCTTTGTACCCTACCCAAAGCTTGGGTTAATTGTCATCGACGAGTGTGATAACGACACCTACGATGAAGAAGAGCGCGAGCCCTTCTATCACGCGGTCGAGACGGCTGAAGCCCTGACCAAAATATCAAGCGCGAAGCTGGTCTTAGGTTCAGCCACCCCAAGAGTCACCCAATTTTACAAGGCCCGGCATGGGGACTGGAACTTGTTGGACCTTCCCCACCGCATTCACAGCCAGGCACCTCTCACCCAGACCGCGGATCTGCCACGGGTTGAAATCGTGGATATGCGCGCGGAGCTCAAAGCAGGAAATACCTCCGTGTTTTCAGCCAGCCTTAAAAAAGCGCTCGAAGAAACATTGGCACGCAACGAACAAGCCATTCTATTTCTAAACCGCAAAGGCAGCGCCACCTATGTATTCTGCCGCGATTGCGGCGAACCTTTGCTCTGCCCGCGCGATGGCAAGCCCCTGGTTTACCATGCCGACCGCAAGAGTCTGCTCTGCCATGTGTGCGGCTACACCCGGAAAATGCCTGAAAAATGCCCGAACTGCGGCAGCAAAGCCATCAAAACCCTGGGCTTGGGTACGGAACGCCTTGAAGACCTGGTGCAGGAGGCCTTCCCAAGCGCCCGAGTTTTGCGCTGGGATGGCGAAACCGCCAGCGCAAAAGGGGCTCACGAACTGATTCTTTCCCACTTCAGCGCACATAGAGCTGATATTCTTATCGGCACCCAGATGCTGGCGAAGGGGCTGGACTTGCCCCTGGTCACCCTGGTGGGTATCTTGCTGGCCGAAGTTGCCTTGAACTTGCCGGATTTTCGGGCAGCCGAACGCAGCCTGCAAGTGCTAACACAGGTAAGCGGCCGGGCAGGGCGCAGCAGCCTGGGCGGCAAGGTTATCATGCAGACTTACCAGCCTGAAAATTATGTCATCCAATTTGCTGCAAAACATGATTACCTGGGTTTCTACCAAAAAGAATTGGACTACCGCAGGGCCCTGGCTTATCCGCCCTTCAGCCGCCTGACCAAGCTGGAATACCGCCACCTGCGGGAAGAAAAAAGCCAATCCACAGCTGAGGAGCTGCATGCTATCATCCGAGCGGAAATCCATGCGCATAGCCTTAGGGGCGTAGAGATTTCCAAGCCGCTCCCGGCATACTACCCTCGCCTCGGCGGCGAATACCGCTATCAGATGATCTTGCGTTCCCCAGACCCGCTACCGCTGCTGAACAATTTACCTTTACGCGGTTGGAAAGTGATGATCGACCCCTCCAATCTGCTATAATTTTTCTGTTTGATCCAAAATTGCGCTCTTGAAAGGATGTTCATGACAGCCAAAAACCGATCCGATGAAGCTTTTCTTGAAGAAATGACCCCAGAAGCCCTGGAAAACCCCGCCGACATTCCTCACCTGGAAGAAGGCACAGCAAACGTTCCTGAACATCCTGTCCCCTGGCATGAACCTTTCCTGACCAGCAGCATGTTCTTCGCCGTCTCCACACGTAGCAATATTATGACTCCCCTGCTGCTGCCGCTCCTGGTGCAGACTTTTGTGGGCGAATCTCTGAAAGGCACTTATTTCGGTATTTTACGTCTCTCAACCCTAATGGTTGCGTTGCTCGTGCAGGCCATTGCCGGGATTCTTTCGGACCACAGCACCAGCAAGTTTGGCCGCCGGCGTCCATTCATCCTGGTTGGCAGTGCCATGGATATTCTCAGTTTTGTAGCAGTGGGGGTAATCGCGACCACGATGAGCGGTATGAGCGGTTATTGGGTGCTGTTAGTGGTGGTCGTTCTCTCCATGGTTGCCTCCAACCTCAGTCATGGCGCCCTTCAAGGCTTAATCCCGGATATCGCGCCTAAATCAAAATATGCATTATTTTCTTCCATCAAGTCACTTTTGGAAGTGCCCTTGCCAATTATTTTCGTTTTCCTGGTGGTGCGAGGCCAGATTGAGAATCAAAATTATTGGGCTGCCCTCATCCTGCTGATTGCTGTCTATGTAGTTTGCACGGCGCTGACCATGCTGATTAAAGAGAAACCTCAAAAAGTAGCCCCTCCCATTGAAAAGGGAGCCATCTGGCGCATTGTGGCGATGACTGCCGCCTTCTCCGTGATTATTTTTGCCATGGGCCTGGTTGTCACATTTGTCTTGCCCCTGATCACCGGCAGAACCCTGCCGGACCTGTTGGTGATGGGAGTACTTGGGCTTACCGTCATGTTGATTGCGGTTATTTTGGGTGTTATCGCCAGCCTGCGCATAGGCCTGGGGGATAAAGCCAAATCAGAGAAAAACTTCACCTGGTGGGTAATCAACCGCCTGGCATTTATTGTTGGCGTCACCAACCTTTCCAGTTTCCTGCTCTATTTTGTGCAAGAACGCTTTGCGGAAGCAAAAGGAGCCGCGGCCGTCAGCCCGGTGATGCTGCTGATGGGCATCCTTGCCATTGGCCTGCTGCTTTCCTCCATCCTCTCTGCACGCACGATGAATTGGTTGGGTATGAAAGGCCTGATCCTGGCGAGCGGCTTGATGGCCGCTACCGGTTCAGCCATCGTCGTCTTTGCCTCCACCTTGCCTATCATGTTTGTGGGCAGCTTCATCTGCGGCCTGGCTATGGGCTTTTTCTATGCTTCCAACTGGGCATTGGGCGTGAGCATCGTGCCCAAGGCAGAGGCCGGCCGTTATCTGGGTCTTTCCAACCTGGCAGGCGCGGGTGCTGGCGCGATTGGTGCTTATCTTGGCGGCCCCATTGGCGATGCTGGCGGCTTTACATTGCTGATGTCGCTGTATGGCTTGATGTTCCTCTTCTCAACCCTGGCGCTCTCCCAGATCAAAGGAGCAGGCGAAAAGGCGTAGCCTATGCCTGATACTTTGAGCGAAGCTGCGGTCTGGTCCTTGCTTGAGGGGATTGCAGGGCGCGTACAAGATGCGCATTTACCGGGCTTTAAGGCCTTGTTTGTGATTGGCTCACTGGCCGGCGGATACTACAAACCCGGCCAGAGTGATGTGGATCTTTTGGCACTCTTTGCAGGCTCGCGCCCTGGCGAAGGTGAATATAAGAAACAATTAGAAGTTTTGGAAAGTCTGGTTGGTAATAGGCCAGAAAATCTGGACGTCGACATTCTGCCGCGTTATGAAAGAGACCTTGAAAAAGACCCAAACACTGGTCTTTACATTCACGCAGACCTGGTGGCGCGCTTACTCATCCAATCCAGGCAATTGGCTGGCGCTTACGATCTTGGCAACTTGAAGATGCCTGGCCCGCGGGACTTCCAGGCGGAATTCCCAGCCCAAGTGCGCTGGTGGCAGGCAAACAATGGCGCTCCGGAAACCTGTGCCGCACCTTTGCAAGCTAAATACCTGTTCCTGGTATTGCGCTTTTGGTTGGCTGTATTGCGCAACCAACTTATCTATAACAAAACGGAACTGATTGCCGCCTACCGACAAACCAAGCCATCCCAGGTACTCAGCCCAGCACTTGAGCGTTTTCTTGCAGAATATCTGCAGGAAGAACCCATTCACCCCGGTTATGAAAAAGAGCTGCTCACGTTTTGCGGGCAGCTCTCCTCAGAAATTTTGTCCCTTCAACTCTGAACGAGCCTGACCTCGGAACCCTCCAAAGTCTTATTCACTTCAATACGCGTGCTAAAAATATCCTTAAGTTCATCCAGGTGGGTAATTACCAAAACCTTGGCAAAGTCATTGCTGACCTCATTGATTGCCTGAACCAGCTTATCGCGGCCTTCAGCATCCTGATTGCCAAAACCTTCATCAATCACCAAAGTCTGCAAGCGCGCCCCGGCCCGATGCGCCAGGACGTGCGAAAGCGCCAGGCGGATGGCGAAATTGACCCTGAAAGCCTCGCCGCCTGAATAGGTTTCATAGTCGCGCGTGCTGCCGCCATCACTGATCAGAATGTCGAGCGTATCCTGCTTATCCGTGCGCTTGCTATCCTTAAAGTCTCGTTGAGTGGCGAAATAGACCGTCATGGAATCATTGGTCAGGCGCTTGAGGATGGCATCCGCGTTTTCCTGAAGTTCAGGAAGCGCTTGTTCAATGAGTAATGCGGGCACACCATCCTTGCCAAAAGCCTTTTCAAGCTGCTTGAGACGGTCGATGGCCTTACGGATCTCATTGGCTTCCTCCAGAAGGGTCTTATAGCGTTCCCGCTGAACGTCAATGGCTTTAAGGCGCTGCTGGGCACCACCCAGACGCCTGAGCACCAGGGATTCCGCGTCCTGCGCGTCGCGAAGCTCCAGTTCGGTTTGGCGGCCATCAGGCAGGCCCGCGCTGTCAGCTGCCAGTGCGGCGGCTAAATCAGTGTGCTCACGGGTGAGTTTTTCACTTTCCTTTTCCTGCTTTCTCAGGCGCGCTTCCAGTTCTTTTAAGGCATCCCGGTGGTTTTTAGCTTCGTTGGCCGCAATATCAAGATGATGTAGCTGGTCTTCAATGCCAGCTTTAGCCTTAACTTGCTGGCGCAGGTCCGCGTGTTTGGCAAGGTCGTAACCGAGTTCTGCCAGGTCAGCCTCGAGTTTCTTCACCTGCGCAGCTAATTCCGGGAGGATGTTGCCGTCGCAGAGCAGCGTTCGCAAAAACTCCAGCTCAGCCGCTTTGCCGGCTTGCCAGTCAGCCTGGGCTTTTTGCAGGGCTTCGATATGCTTCAAGATGCCCGCGGATTGCACTTTGCCATTGTTCAGCCGAACTTCAATCCTGCCAAGCTCCTGCAGTTCAGTTTGTTCTTGTTTAAGTGCACTCAGGGTTTGATTACGCTCAGATTGTTTACTGATGTACAGTTCACGCGAGGCAGTAAGCTCAGAATTCAACTCCCTGACAAGGCTTTCGCGGTCGTGCGTGGATAGTGGTTGGCCGCACAAAGGGCAAACGGCCCCCTCAATTTGGTCCAGTTCGGCTATGCGGTCTTTTAACTCGGTACCCTTGCCTTCAATCTGGGCAAGTTCAGCCTGCAGCGTGCCTGCTTTTTCCTGCAGGGCGGCTATTTCGGCTTCAAGGGCCGGGCGGCGCTGCACCTTTTTTTCCAGGCCTTCCAGCTCGACTTCGATCGCCGCATTTTGGGCTTCAAGAGATTGCATTTGGCTACGTTCGCCTTCCAGTCGGGCGGCCTCATTTTCCAACATTTGCAGCTTGCTGGTGAGTACTGCTTTTTCTCTCTCAATTTGAGCTATCAAGTCGCGGTGTTGGTCTTCAATCGGCCGAACTTTGGTCTGCAGGTTGTCAAGAACTTCCAGTTCCTTGCGCATACCCTGGTAGGCTTCGTATTCAGCTTTAACCTCGGGGGCTCGGGCAAGCTCTGCCTGGCAGGCCTGGAGCTGTTCGTTGCGTTTGGCAATCAGCGAAACGGTTTCTGCCTGGTCCGCCTGTGCTAATGCCAACTGCTGTTCAAGCCTTGCCACCGTATCCCGCTGGCCTTTCAAGCGGGCTTCTTCAGACTGCTGTTTTTGCCGCAGCGCTTGCAGTTCAACCAAGCGGGTGTGTGCTTCAGCTTTTTCTTTTTCCAGTTCAGCCAGCTCCTGCAGGCGTTTGGGCTCTTCGGCAATCTCAGCCTGACATTCATCCAACTTGCTGCGGTTCAGCTCCAATTCATTTTGCTGCTGTGAGCGTTTTTCGCGGGCGAATTTGAGATAACGATCCCATTCATCCAGGCCCAGGATGCTGGCAAGAATCTGTTTGCGTTCAGATGGCTTTTTCATGGCAAAAGAGTCGGCCTTGCCCTGCAGGAAGAAGGATGCGTTGATGAAAGTTTCGTAGTCAAGGCGCAATGTTTTTTCAATTTTGGCATTGGTTTCAGAAGCGGTGCGCTCGCTGAGCGTTTTCCAGCTTTCAGTTTCAGGGTTGTAAATAAAAAAATCGATCTGGCCGCCTTTTCCGCGGGTGATGGAGCGCGCCACACGATAAGTAGCCTGTTCATATTGAAAATCCAGAACAACGGAGGCTTTGGGGCAGGCGCTGTTGATGATGGCCTCGTCGTTCTTGCGGGCTTTGCCGTAAAGGGCAAAGGTAATGGCGTCCAACAACGAACTCTTGCCAGCGCCATTAGCCCCGGAGACGCAGGCTACCTCAAATTCGGTGAAATCAACGGATTGTTTATTACGGTAAGAGGTAAACCCCTCCAAAGTCAGCTTAATCGGAATCATCGTCTGCCCCAGCCATTTTTCGAGCCAGTTTAAGTTGGGCTTCGCTCAACCCGCCACCCTGTAATTCTGCCCAGAATTTATCGTCGTAGCGCCGTGAGCGGATGGGGATGGGCATGGGTACACCCCAGCCCAACATCAGCACTTCTTCCTTGGGCTGCAGTTTGGCGAGCATGCCGCGCAGCGCTTGCCTGCCTGCCAAGCCGGAAAGCACCGCGTCGATATCGCTTTCATCCCCCAGGGAGCCCGAAATACGTGTGCCGAGCTGCGACATGACTTCATCGTAGATTTGGGAGGGGCGCTGGTCAATTATCAGCAGCGTGACGTAGTATTTGCGCATTTCACGCGCGATGGTGCTGAAAATGGTCTGGCTGGCCATCTCGCGGTTGAGCAGTTTGTGGGCTTCTTCCACGGCCACCACCAGCGGGCGAGGTTCGTTTTGCTTTTTGCTGCTGTCGCGGTGAAACTCGTTGGTCCAATCTTCCCAGGTGTCGCGAATCTTGCGGGTGATCAGGTTGGTAACGAGCAGATAGTCTAATTCTGAGTCGTATTTTCCAAAAGAAAGGATGACGTGCTTGCCTGCCTTGAGGGTCTCAATCATTTTTTGCAGGGCGTTTTCAGCGGGGGTTTCTACCAGGTATGGGCTGCGGAACAAACGCTGCAGTTTGCTGTGCAAAGCCTCAGCAGCCATGGCGTTAATGCCCACACTTTCAGCCCAATATGCTACGCTACCAGGCGCTGGCACTTTCTTACCTTCATCATTGATTTCCGTAAATCCGACCCTGAAACCCATAAAAGCCGCGAACCAAGCTGGTCCAAATTCGCTATACAAAGCGCTGAGGGTTTGCGCACTGGTCTCGCGCAGGTTTAACGTCTGCGAGAGCAGCAGCACGTCCTCCGGGGTGATTTCAGAGTAGGGAATTTGCAGGTTGAAGTCTGCTTGAAGTTTTCCAAAACTAGTGCCAGCCCCCAGGCCTACCAGGCGCACGGCAGCGGGGAATTTGCCCCTGAGCCCCGGCACGGCAGCACCGGTATCTGATGAGGTACTATCCGGGCCATACTCGTTGTGCATGTCAAAAATAAGGGTGGCCGCGGTATTGGCGTGGATTAGCCCGGCCAGGATCATGCGGGTGAGGAAGGACTTGCCGGAGCCAGTTGTGCCGAAGATGCCCGATGAGCGTTTGACGAACTTTTCCAGATCCAGGCAAATCGGGTGCCCCTGTTCGCGGGTTTCACCCACGCGGAACATGTTTTTGCCGTCTTCCCTGCCAAAAATGTCGGTGATATCCGCGCGATCGGCCAGCCTGACCGGCGCGTGGTGGGAGGGAATGGTTTTGACCGGCATCGGTTTGAGATTTTCCTTGTTAAGCTCCCGCCAGGCCGGGTATTCCGGAGAGGACAGGTCCGGCCCGCGGTCCAGCATCAGGGCAGGCATCATAACCAGGTTGGTATACAGGGTCTCTTCCCGCAGTAACTGGGAAAGCTTGGGTGCAAACCTGCGCTCCATTGCTTCTGCCGCAAAGCGCTCGTCCGAAGCAGCCAGCTGCAAATCAGTCACCAGGCCATAAAAGCGCCAATGATCGCTATCGGTGACAACAAAAGCGCCTTCCTGCACTTCGTGGGCAGGCACTTCCAGGCGCACCTGCAGGTTAGCCTCCAGGCCGCCGCCGGTGACATAGCCGATGGGTGGATTCTCGCCTGCAGCGGTAGTTTCCAAGTTGTTCATCATGCCTCCAATTCCCCTAGCGCGTTCAGCACTCTGGCCATCGTTTCATAATCATCGCGCAGGTAGACAATCAGCGCCTTGCAGGCCTTGTCATACCAATTGCTCGCCGTTTGCCTGGCCGCATGCGCCGCTTTTGCCTGAGCTAAATGACTTACCAGCAGCTCTTCCAGGGGTTGTTCCTGAACGCGCAGAATGTGGCGCAGGTAAGTTGGATTCTCCGTGAAATCGCAAAGTTCCTGCTCATCGCAAAGCCAGAGTGCATCCAGGCTAAAAGGCGGGCGCGGGGGCAAACGCTGGTAAATCTTGCCCGCCTCACAAAAACCAACCGTAAGCACAAAGATTTCCACAGGCAAGTTTCGGTTAAAACGATTATCGGCTTCATACTCCGGGCTGAGGGATCCGCGCGAAAC
>WOZB01000066.1 GCA_011620445.1 Anaerolineaceae bacterium
CCCGTGAGGATGACCGTTTGGTCAAACGCCGCGAAGAATTGGACCGCCGCTTCGATTCCATTACCCAGCGAGAAGCCAACCTCAACCGCAGACAATCAGCACTGGATAAGAAAACCAACGAAATCGACACGATTTATGAACAAAAAATGCAGGAACTGCAAAAGGTGGCTGAACTAACCACGGACGACGCCAAAGCCCAGCTGCTCGCGGAAGTTGAAAAGACCTCGCGCGACGACATGGCCCGCATCATCCGCCAAATTGAAGCCGAAGCTCGCGAGGAAGGCCAGCAAAAAGCCCGCGAGTTGATTGCCGATGCCATCCAGCGCGTAGCCTCAGACAAGGTGGCCGAGGTAACCACCTCGCTGGTGGAACTACCCAATGAAGAAATGAAAGGCCGTATCGTCGGCCGTAATGGCCGCAACATCCGCTCCTTCGAGCAAGCTGCCGGTGTGGACGTCATTGTGGACGACACGCCCGAAGCTGTCACTATCTCCTGTTTCGACTCCGTGCGCCGCGAGATTGCCCGCCGCACGCTTTCGCGGCTGGTAGTGGACGGCCGTATTCATCCGGCTTATATCGAAAAAATCCTGGCAGAAGAAACCGCCTTGATGGATGAGGATATCGCCAGGGCAGGCGCCGATGCAGCCTACGAAGCTAATGTTCACGGCCTGCACCCTGAAATTCTTAAGAAACTCGGCCGGCTCAAATTCCGCACTTCTTATGGGCAGAACCAGCTGGCGCATGCAGTCGAAACCTCGCGCATTGCTTCAGTCATTGCCTCTGAACTCGGCGCGGATGTGGAAATTGCCAAAGCTGGCGCCTTGCTGCATGACCTGGGCAAAGCCATGGACCATAATACCGAAGGCACCCACGCTGTCATCGGCGCGGAATTTGCCAAACGCCACGGTGTGAGTGCCAAGATCTGCAATGCCATCGCCTCCCACCATCATGAGGTGGAACAGAGCTCGGTGGAAGCCGTTATTGTTGAAGCCGCTGATGCCATCTCAGGCGCTCGCCCAGGTGCCCGCCGTGAAGACCTTGAGCAATACATCAAGCGGCTGAAATCCCTTGAGGAAATCGCCAACGCGCATGCTGGTGTGGAACAAAGCTTTGCCATCCAGGCCGGGCGCGAGGTGCGCATCATTGTCAAGCCGGATGAAATTGACGACCTGGCTGCCCATGAAATTGCCAAGGATATCGCCACTGAAATTGAAGAAAAAATGCAGTATCCAGGCCAAATCCGGGTGACTGTTATCCGTGAGACCCGGGCTGTGAGTTACGCCAAGTAGTCGAAGATTAATAGATAAAGATGAGGCTGATGAAATCGTCAGCCTCTTTTTTTGTATGAACTAGGGATGTGGATAGCAGCCTAACTAAAGAAGGGGTTGTTTTGCTGTTCAAAGGCAACCGTTGTGCGGGGGCCATGACCGGGGAAGAGTAACGTCTCTCGCGGCAGGCTGAAGATTTGCCCACGGATCTTAAGTCTTTGTTAATACACGCACCAAAGTAAATGCAAGTAAATCTTTCTCTCTACAGCTGCCGCGGAAGTATTCCTCTCAAAAGTTAATACGAAATTGTAAATGGCTGGCACTCAAAAAATATTATGTAAATAATACAGAGCAAAAAAGCTATTAAGGACCCAAGCAACCCAAGGGAACCACATATACTCCATCTTCTTTTTGAAAAGCAAATTGAGTTCCTGTAATAACCATGAGAAACGATGGTTCGAGCATCTTCTCAATATCAACGCGGTTTTTAAACTTGATAAGATTGGCGGCGGCTTGATCCACTTGCTTAGCCCCTAATTTGATTTCTATAGCTCCCCATCTACCGTCGGAAAGATGCAAAATAGCATCAACTTCGAGCCCTGATTTATCACGGTAATGGTAGACACTTCCACCAAGGAACTGTGCGTAAACTCTAAGGTCCCTGATAACTAGCGATTCAAAGAGCAATCCGAAAGTATTAAGATCGAATATCAAATCATTTTCGCCAGCACCGAGAAAGTACGCTGCGATGGCAGGGTCCACAAAGTGTCGTGTTTTGGAGGTGCGAACCGCTGTTTGGGAGCGTAACTTCGGACTCCAAGCAGAAACTTCATCTATTACAAATAGCTTGTTTAAAGCACTTAAGTAGTTGTCGACAGTATTGATGTGGATAGACTTCTGATCCAACGACAGATCCGCAAGCAAAGTGGAATTGGGAGCTTGTGTGGATACATTCCGGGCATAAGATCGTAGTAAGGCCCGCACTTTTTCTTCATCACGCTTTATTCCATCAACAGTTGCCAGATCTGATGCACAGATGGTCTCGCAGTATCCCGAAATCTGTTTTCTGGCAACCGAATCACTCTTACCCAATGAACTGGGCCATCCACCTCTGCAGATAAGTCTTGCATAATCATTCAGGACAAGATCACTTTTTGTGCCTTGAAATGCTTTGTTGTCAAACCGTTCTTGCAGACTGACTTTGCCATTTGAATCCATAGATTCAAATAAGCTCATTGTATGCATCTTTAGTCTCGTAATTCGTCCAGCACCTGAATGCTGGATGCGGCTCTCATCAACAGTTGTAGAGCCTGTGAGGATGTACAGCCCTTCTTTGTTCTTCATGTCAATGTCATGGCGAATTGCGTCCCAAAGCATCGGAGCCATTTGCCACTCGTCGATTAATCGAGGATTTTCTCCCTGTAAAAGCAACGAGGGTTGGATAGGCGCAAGTTGCTGATACGCCTCCTGGTTGTCCGGGTCTTGCATGTAAAGAACACTTTTAGCAATCTGTCTGGCTGTGGTTGTCTTACCACACCATTTTGGCCCACTTAGTAGAAGTGCTCCAAAAGTAGTCAATGCATCTGACACAATGCATCTGAAAGGGTTTTATCTATCAGCC
>WOZB01000236.1 GCA_011620445.1 Anaerolineaceae bacterium
GCTAAAAGCATTGTAGGCCTGGTCCCGCAAGACAACCCGGTCGGCTAAAAATAAGACCCGAGCGGGTTGCCCACTACGATGATGCAACCAACCGGACTTGACGAGTTTCCAGACAATTTGAAAAGCCACAAAGGTCTTTCCGGTGCCAGTGGCCATCGTAAGCAGGATACGCTTCTGGTTGCGCATCATCCTCAAAATACATTCGCGAATCGCTGATTCCGGAAAATAGCGAGGCTCCTTGCCACGAGTCAAGTCGGATGGAGCGTATGCGTGTAACAAAGGGTTGCGCCTACGAGCTGCTGAGATTGCTGCGTTATACGTAGCTCTCAGTTCGCCTGTTCTTCTCTGGTCTATTGGGCTTGTAGTAGTAAGATTTGTGTTTAATTGCCAGCGGCTCCACAACTCTTCTGGGCTGGGGAAATGATCTATTTCTCGAGTCGTGTTAGAGAACGCGTCCCATTCGATAATGTCATGTCCATTGGTTGTATAAGCGAAGGCAATTCCCAGGTCACGAGCATAGCCTTTTGCCTGATCCAGTCCGGAAATCGCCGGTTTTCCCTCATCTTTCGCTTCAACAACTGCTATCGAAAAGCTGTCGGTATACCGAAGAATATAATCAACGCGTTTCGGCGGCATTCTTTCCGCTTTTCCGGCGCGTAAAATAATCCGGCCTGCTGTGTACTCCCAATCGGGGCGGTAAAAGTGCTCCCGCGTGACCTGGGTGCGTGTCCAGCCAGCGATATTTAGTTTTGGATCAATGAGTTGTGCACGTGTATCGGCTTCGTTGAGAGACATTGTTTTTGTTTCTTCTTTTGAATAGATTTGAGCATCAACCAATCGGATTATCTTTTTCAAAAACCAGTAGATCTCCCACCTGGCAATCAAAATATTCGCATAATGCCATTATCACCGGTGCGTCATAACGGGTCAACTGGTTATTAGCCCAGGAATTCAGCGTAGACCAGGCAATGCCCGTCTCGCGCTGTACGTCCATCAGGGCGATATTTTGCTGCTGTTGGGTCGCCTTTTGGGCTAATAAGATGCGAAAATGATTAACGACTTTTCCGGGCACAGGTCACCTCATGTGGAGATCTGTCTATAATCATAGGTGAGGAAACTGAAAAAGTCAACGAAAATGGAGTACAAGTCAATAAGCTGATCAGTTTGCGCATTGTAATTCCTTTCCATGAATTCTTGAATTAATGAACCAGAGATTTACCCCCTTTTGACCATAGAAAACGCGTGCTATAATCAATTTATAATTGAATGAGACGCCATCGCGTCCAAAAAAATTAACGATAGCTTATTTTTTGAAAGTAATACTGAACGTTGGCCTGTTTATTTCCGCCCGGGTGCACTGTTCGGTATTTTTGTTTTAACAGGCAAAAACCGAACCGGCACAACCAGGGGGAATGGATCGCCGGCATATGTTGCCGTTTGCGTGAGAATCCCCAATGTTGACTCTGCACCCAAACTCTCCCAAAGCGAAGTACGCAGCGGGAGCCGCTCAATAGAGTCCAGCCGATCTATTGAGCGCACGGCAGCGAGATTTGACCGTACTCTTGCTGGTCCGTGGGCCTCACACCAAACGGTCACCCCGTCCGATGGATAGGGCGCCCATCCCTGGGTGTGCAGCCGAATCGGCTGTCTGAACGAGGCAAGTACAACAAAAAAGTCTCATTTTCAGAAAAGGTTCCCTTAAGGAAACAAAGGGAAACCACCAGAAACGGTAAAAAACCGTTCGAACCCGATTTAAACGTAAACAGGCAGGTGTTGATTAATGTCACAGCAAGGTGGATTATCTTATCAAATGATGAAAGCGCTCCAGGCAATCTTCCGACCTGGTGGCAGCCGGCACGAAGATAAACAACATGGACGCAATCAGGATGTGATCCGCAGTATTGGAACCATGCAAAGCATGGTGGCAGATGTGCATGAATTTGCGCGGTTCATCCGCAGGCGGTGGCCTGAAGTGAGTGAAATCGAAGATGTCGAACCAGAGATGGCACAGGCATTCGTCGAAGAATTAATCCGGCGTGAACGCAGTGGTGGCCGGATTGGGCGCGTTATGGCATCGTTGCGCAAGCTGGATCGCGCTTGCAGAATTACCGGGGTATTTGGCAAAGATGCACTCCCATTACTTCCCTATAAAATCGACGGCGGATTAGGCGGCTTCCACTCAGAACCTCGACCGGTCGCTTATACGACGGAACAAGCGGACCGAATTATCGAGTGGATTTTCGATAATGATCCAACCTCAGCGCGGGTTCTGCAAGTGATGCAAAAAATAGGGCTGCGGATTAGAGAAGCGGTTTACCTCCGCGCACAAGATATTGATGTGGCACTCTGTATTGTCACTCTGGAAGGGAATGTAAACCATACCAAAGGCGGCAGACCTCGTCAGGTGCATATTTCGTCAGAAGGAAAAATCTTCCTCTCTGAGATCAAAGCAATTGGCGAGAAAAATCCAACCGGTCACATCTTCCATGACCGCGGCTCTCTCCCGGATCGGGTGCGCGAACAGGTGCGCAAAGCGTGTCAAGCCCTCGGAATTCCTTGCCTGGGCACTCACGGCTTCCGGAAAACATTTGCAGCGCAAAACTATAAAAACAGGATTGAAGCTGGCGCGGATGATGACGAGGCGTTATTGGATACCTCCATTCAGTTAGGCCACAATCGTAAGGAAGTCACCATCCAGAGTTATGTTCCTCCCCAGGATCGGAGAATCTAACCCGTGACGAGCTGCATCCTTAACACAACTTCAAATCGATTATTGGCAATATGCCGGCTGCTTTCTCAACCTCCGTTTGCCCATCCTGAAATTCATCTTTCTGTGGTGGTTGAGAAATGGGCGATCTCACTGGAGCATAAAACCTGGGG
>WOZB01000040.1 GCA_011620445.1 Anaerolineaceae bacterium
GCCAGGTGCTTGCGGTTGAACCAACCCTTCCCGCCCCAGAACCGGTCACCGAAGTCGCTCCCCCGGAAATCACAGAAAAATCCTCGGTCCCTACAGAAATCCCTCAAGCAGACCTTGAGCCAGAGTCGGCCGCTGCTGAGACAGCAACAATCACGCCTCCACAAACCCGTTCGGCGCAGCCCAGCACACTTTCAACCGTCCTCAAGGTCGCAGCCGGCGCTTTGGGGTTGCTCTTTGCCGGTCTGGCTTTGTACTTCAAGAAACGCTAAAACAGAAACCTGCGCTTTCTTTCATTCCAGCATGCCGTTCGCTCAAATCAATTAGCTGCGCCAAGAACCGCGCTGTATAGCCGCTAGAATTCGTCAACTATGAATTAATGGATAAATTTGGGGAATGGGCGTCGACTAAAAGTAATTAAACAAATGAGGCTCACGTTCAGGTGAGCCTCATTTGTTTTAATCCGAATTTACAGACCGACTGCTTTGCGCAATTCCTCGGCCTTATTAGTTTTTTCCCAAGTCAAGTCCAGGTCATCCCGCCCAAAGTGGCCGTAAGCGGCCAGCTGGCGGTAGATTGGGCGCAGTAAGTCCAGATCGTGGATGATAGCCCGTGGGCGCAGGTCAAAGACACTGGTAATAGCTTCAGCAATCGCTTCATCTTCAACCACACCCGTACCGAAGGTTTCCACGTTGATGGAGAGCGGTTGGGCAACGCCAATAGCGTAAGATACCTGCACTTCACAGCGTGTGGCCAACCCGGCAGCGACCACATTTTTGGCCACCCAGCGCGCAGCGTAAGCGGCTGAACGGTCTACCTTGGTCGGGTCCTTTCCCGAGAAAGCGCCGCCGCCATGCCGGCCCATGCCGCCATAAGTATCCACGATGATCTTGCGGCCAGTCAGGCCGGCGTCACCCATAGGTCCGCCAATCACAAAGCGTCCGGTCGGGTTGACGTAAACCTTCAGGTCTGCGTCTACCAGTTCTTTGGGTAGTACGGCGTCAATCACATACTTGCGCACGCCTTCTTCAATCTGTTCGTGGGTTAACTCATTGCCCTGGAATGTGGGGGAATGTTGTGTGGAAATCAGTACCGTATGGATGCGGGCGGGTTTGCCGTAGTGATACTCCACCGTCACCTGGCTCTTGCCATCTGGGTACATCCAGGGCAACAGGCCGGTCTTGCGCACTTCAGCCATCTTGCGGGTCAGTTTATGCGCCAGGTAGATGGGCATTGGCATCAGTTCAGGGGTCTCATCGCAGGCAAAACCGAACATCATGCCCTGGTCCCCTGCCCCACCAGCCTGAATAAAAGCTTCATCATATTTTACTTCTGTGGGCTTGCCGTCGCGGTCCACGCCCCTGGAAATATCCGGGCTTTGGCTTGTCAAGGCTACCTGCACTGCGCAGGTGTTGCCGTCAAAACCTTTCTTACCGCGGTCGTAACCAATCTCATTGACCACGGACCGCACGATTTTATCCACATCCACATAGCCCTCAGTGGTTACTTCACCAAAAACAATCACGAACCCAGTTTTACTGGCAGTTTCACAGGCAATCCGGCTGGCCTTATCCTGTCTGATCAGTTCGTCCACAATAGCGTCGCTGATTTGGTCGCACATTTTGTCGGGATGGCCCTCAGTCACCGATTCAGATGTGAAAAGGTGCTTGGGGGATTTCATAAAAGTTGTAGTCATTTACGCTCCTTTGCAATAAAAATGCCCCTGTTGCGAGGGGCATCCAAATTCAGACTAGCTGCTCCTCTCATCTTCCAGATTTCTGCCGGAATTGGCACCATGCTTGCGCTGGTTGCCGAGGTTTCAAAGGGCCGGTCCCTCCACCTCTCTGGATAAGAGTGCCACGTGGGCTTTAGGTTATTTCGCTATAATATATCACTTTTTTGCCAAAATTCAAGCTAAGCTGCAACCATGTGAAAGCTTTCAGCTAAGACTATGCCCCACTACTCAGGCAGTTTGTCAGGCTCCCGACGGCAGGCCTAATCAGCGAAGTTGTACGGGCCTTTCGAGATGTAAAAGTTGTCAAAGTAAAGTTCAACATTGCCCGTGTCGTTTGAACCAGCCAAAACGCCAGCCGTACCAGCAGGCAGGCCATCAATTGCATACGTTCCCACCAGCTGCCTGTTCACATAAAGGCTTAATTCACTCTGAGTACATACCCCGGTCAGGTGCGTACCGGCTGGGTCCAGAGCAATGCCCACATTTCCGGTAAAGATGGTTGTATTTTCGTCATTCAGCTTTTGGACAAATTTCACTTCTCCGTCTGCCCCAACAGCCATCCGGAACAAGTTATCGCTGTTCTCAAAACCGCACACAAAACCGGCCTCAGCATCTTTCGCGAAGTTCGCGCCGCCGTGCACGTCCACGTCCAGTACCACATCATGGTCATAAACCACATCCCTAACAGTGTTCCAGCCTACACGGTCCGTGGCGATAACATTCACAAAGAACTCGCCATTTACAAAAGCCCGTGTCATTCGCTCGTTGCTGCTATCCGGCCAATCCAGTTTTGGGTTTGTAAAATCTTCCTGGAACACAATTTCTGTACCGCTTGCCACATTCGGGGTGAAAACCCAAACCTCTGTGGATTCTGCTGTTGGAATCATGGGAGTCGCGGTGGGCGGAACTTCAGTTGGGGGTATTTCAGTGGGAGGAATAAGTGTGGGAGGTATTGCCGTTGGCGCTTCAGTCGCTTGAGCCAGGGTTGGTTCAGGCGCTTGGCTTGGCTGCACTGGGGCTGTGGTTGGCGATTGTGGCTGAACGGGCCCCGCGCAGGCTGCCACTGTCATCATCAGTACAAATAGAGCAAACCAAAGTTTTTTCATATCATCTCCTTAAAATCACCACTGGCAACAACTTGA
>WOZB01000046.1 GCA_011620445.1 Anaerolineaceae bacterium
GCACCCATCAGTTTGAAATCCGCACCCAAAGCATTGACTTCAGAGGCCTTGTGCATCACATATTCGTGGGGCACGTCGCTATAAGCAAAGACGACTTCATCCACAGAGAATTTCTTAATCAGGTCAGCCAATTCAGATTCGGGGTGAATATCAATTCCATTGGGATAGAGCCGGCCAGCGAGCGCGGCCGGGTATTTGCGGCCGTCGATATTAGGGATCTGAGTGGCAGTAAAAGCTACAACATCATATTTTTCGTTGTCACGATAAAAGGTGTTAAAGTTGTGAAAATCACGCCCAGCAGCACCCATTATCAATGTACGAATACGTTTTTCCATAAATCCAATCTCCTTTTGTTTAGGCTTATTCTGTGGGATTTTACATCACTTGCGGTGCTTTGATGCCCAAAATTACCAAAACATCCTCTAATGCAATGCGGGCAGCGTCTACAAGAGCCAGGCGCGCGTTTTGCACCTTTTCAGCCTCCCCAAGCACGTGGCACTGGTTGTAAAAATCGTTAAAATTGCGAGCCAGTTCGTACGCATAGACCGCCAACAAGGAAGGCTTCATTTCTTTGGCAGCACGTTGAATTTCCTCCGGCAGCTTGGAAATCTTCTCAATCAGGTTCACTTCAGGGGTGCTGAGAGGGTAATCGTATTCCGGTGACTGTATTTTGATCCAGTTCGCCTTACGTAGAATGGACTTGGCGCGCACGGTGGCATATTGGATGTAGGGGGCAGATTGGCCTTCAAAGTCCAGGGCGGTTTTCCAGTCGAAGGTGACAACCTTGGTGTTTTCGCGCGAGATCATAGGGTACTTGATGGCACCCATCGCCACCGTACGGGCAACTTCCTGCATGGTCTGGGGGTCGAGGTCCGGGTTCTTCTCACTGACCACGGCCAGGGCGCGCTCTGTGGCTTCCCGGACGAGATCATCCAGCAAAACTACTGTGCCATCGCGGGAAGACATGGTGACGTTCCCGGGTAAATTGACAATTTCGTAGGCCAGGTGATGGATGCGAGTTGCCCAGGGGTAGCCCATCAGCTCGAGCACTTTGGCTATTTGCTTCATGTGCAGGCTTTGGCGCACATCGATGACGTAGATGGACTCATCCAGGTCAAATTCCTCAAATTTCATGATTGCCAGCGGAATTTCCTTCGTGGCATATAAAGAACTGCCATCGGAACGCAAGATGACTACCACGCGGTATTCTTCCTTGGTGCCGAGGATCTCATCCAGATTGATAATGACCGGGTTTTCCGGCCGTCCGTCAACGGCCAGGCCGCTTTTCAGCAGTTCAGCCACCATGGCTTTGCCGGAGTCCTCCACTTCGCTTTCAAAGTAAATGCGGTCGAATCTATAACCCATCAGGTCATAGACCTGCATCATGCCTTCCATGGACCAGGCCCGGGTTTGCTCCCAAAGAGCGAGCAAGTCGGGGTCGTGCGCGTCCCAACGGGCAAAATAGGCGCGCACCTTCTCCTCAAAGCCAGGCTCCGAGGCAAAACGCCTGTCTGCTTCAGTGTAGATATCACTCATCCAGCGCATTTTGTCTTCAGGGGGTTGTTCACCTTGATGATACGTTTCATAGTTACAGAGCCACTTAATGACGTGCAGGCCGATGTCGCCGATGTAGTTAGCCCGCACAACCGGCTTACCGCTGGCTTCCAGCAAGTTGCAGGTTGCTCCACCAAGGATCATATTGCGCAGGTGGCCGACGTGCAGCGGTTTGTGGGTATTGGGGTTGGAGTATTCCACCATAGTCGCTTTGCCTGAAAGCGGCAGGCGGCCAAAGTCAGAACCCTGCGAACGGACAGTTTCTACAACCTGTTTAGCCAGGTGGGAGGTGCTGAAGTAGAGATTAACGTAGCCTTTGATAGCTTCAACCCGGCTGATACCTGGAATATTAGAAACGGCAGCGACAAAGGCGCGCCCCAGGTTTTGGGCGTGCAGCGCAACAGGTTCCACCCGCTTATTATCCGCAGCAGCAATCGGAAAAAAAGGGATCGCCAGACCCCACTCTCCGGAAAAGGGCAAATCCCGCCAGTTAAGCGGGGCATTTTCAAGGTTGTGCTCTGCGGTAAAGCGATCAAACTCTTGACGAATCAGGTCTTTTTCATGGTCAAACATGGTACAAACTCCTCAGCAGACTCAGAGCATTATAACATTGCCAATCGCTACAAATCGGATAGGCTACGGCAGGAATGCTGCTTGAAGATTCAAGTTAAAACACGAAAACGGGAGCCTATGGCTCCCGTTTGGTTTGATAATAACGGAGAGGAATCAGTCTTTCAGCGCGTTAAATCGGGCCATCAGACGAGATTTACGCCGTGCGGCATTGTTCTTGTGAAGAACGCCCTTGGTTGCAGCATGATCGAGGGTTTTGATCGCAGCCAAAACTTCGGCTTTTGATTCTTCCTGCTTGCCAGATTTGAGGCTGACGAGAGCTTTGCGGATCATAGTGCGGGCTGAGCCGCGATAGACACGATTGCGCTTGCGGGCGGCATCGTTCTGCTTGTTGCGTTTAATCTGTGACTTAATGTTTGCCAAATCTTCCTCCAAATACTTTCTTATTGCACGAACCTTTATTTTACAGGTTTTTTGGGAAATGTCCAGCCTTACGAGGATTAAGTTAAGAATTGGTCGGCTTTTGGGCTCAATATAGGCCTGGTTTATGCTTGAGCCCCGGCACCACCACATCAATAGCAAGACAGCACCGCGAGTTGATTATACATGCCCCTTTTAATTATGCACATCGAGGCTTTTGTGCACGATTGCGGCATTTATTCGGTTTGAGCAGGAATTGAGGTGGGCAGTTCGGGCATCTTTTCAGCCGATGGAAGACCCAATAACTCAGCCAATGCCACCCGCATA
>WOZB01000232.1 GCA_011620445.1 Anaerolineaceae bacterium
CTCGAAAAAGTTTGGCACGCTATTCATTGTCTCTACACCGATCGGCAATCCGGGCGATCTAACCTTGCGTGCTCACGAAGTCTTGAAAACCGTGGATGCGGTTTTGTGTGAGGAACGCAAAGAAGGTGCGAGATTTCTTAAGTCCATCTCCGTCACCCAAGAGCTCATTGAACTGAACGAACATAACGAATCAGAAATGATCCAAACCGTCTTAATGCGGCTCATGAATGGGGAAAATTTGGCCCTCATTTCTGACTGCGGCACGCCAGTGTTCAATGACCCCGGTCGCCAGCTTTTAGACTTGCTTTATGGCTCAAAAGTTCCCATTGTCCCCGTCCCAGGTGCCTCCTCACTAATGGCTGCCATCTCAGCCTGCCCATTCGACCTGGATCAGTTCTACTTTGCCGGCTTTTTGCCACCAAAAACTGATCAACGCGCAGCTGTGTTGGCCCGGTTGGCGGCTTCCTCCAACCCGGTAATCCTCATGGATACGCCGTATCGCCTATCCAAAGTATTGGGCGAAGTCGTCAAAGCTTTCGGTCGCTCGCAGAAAATCTTCCTGGCTTGCGACATTACCTTGCCAACTGAAAGGTTTTACCTGGGGGAAGCACAAAAAGTGGCTGATGAATCTCAAAACCGCAAAGCTGAATTTATCCTGGTGGTGGATAAGCCCGAACGCAGGCGGTAGTCATGTTTACGCTTCAGGTTAACAATCACAATCTACAACTGCCGGTATTCTTCCCCGATGCCACATATGGCTTCGTCCGCAGTCTTACCTCCGAGGACATGCAAAGTATCGGCATTCAGGGCGTAGAGATGAATAGCTTCCACCTCATGCAAAAGCCCGGTTCCACGGTTATTTCCGCGCTGGGTGGCTTACATAAAATGTCAGCCTGGCCGGGCGTAATTATGACGGACTCTGGCGGTTTCCAGGCTTATTCACTCATTCGTCAAGACCCTAAATTTGGTAAATTACAGAACGACGGCATCCTTTTTTATCCTGAAGGTTCCCAACGCAAGCTGCAGCTCACGCCTCAAAAAAGCATTCAGCTCCAACTTGGCTATGGTTCCGACTTGCTGGTTTGCCTGGATGACTGTACAGATGTGGACGCGAGTCGGGCTGAGCAAGAAGCATCGGTCAATCGCACAATTGCCTGGGCAAAAACATCCCGCCGTACCTACGATAAGCTCATTCAATCGCGTAAACTCCAGGGCACAGACCGTCCGCTTCTTTTCGCTGTCATCCAGGGCGGAGGGGAATTGGATCTGCGCAAACGCTGTGCTGAAGCACTGCTGGAACTGGGCTTTGATGGCTTCGGTTTTGGCGGTTGGCCGCTCGATAACGAAGGCCATCTCATTAGCGAAATCCTTGCCTACACGCGCAGTCTTATTCCACGCGAATTCCCCATCCATGCGTTAGGCATCGGCCATCCGGTGAGCATCACTGCCTGTTTCAAGATGGGCTACGAGATGTTCGACAGTGCCATGCCCACCCGTGATGCAAGGCACGGCCGCCTCTACGCACGCAGGTCCACGACAGTTGTTCCATCTGATGATCCTGACTGGTTCGAGTTCAAGTACGTCAACTCAGAAATCAACGTACGCGCGGCTGGACCGGTCGATGCAAGCTGTGACTGCCCGCTCTGCTCAACCTACAGCCTTGGCTACCTTTACCACCTCTACAAATTGCAGGACCCCTCCTATTTTCGCCTGGCGACGCTGCATAATCTAAGGTTCATGACCCAGCTGATGGACTCGTTGAGGGCCAATGCCGCAACCGAAGCTTGACCTGGAAGCCCTGTTGACAGAAGTCACGAAGGGTCCCAAATACGCCTTGATTGACCCCCACCTGGTACGCCAGATTGCAGAAGAGGAAGCTGTGCGCCAGCCAAAATTCGCATTGGCAGTCAAATCCACCCGTACCCGATTGCATCAATTAGTAGGAGCTTATTACGAAAAACCTTCCACCTATGCGCAATTGGACGGTCTATTGAGAGGTTTAACTGATAATTCTGTCGAAACATTGAAATCTTTTGCCCAACAAGCTATGCCTCTACATGCCTCTACCGCGGAACGTTTGCCCCTTCTTGCAGATTTCTTCAACGTATCGTTGCGGGGCCTGGATCCTGTCAAATCAGTCTTGGATCTGGGTTGCGGGCTTAATCCGCTTGCCATTCCCTATCTTCCCCTGGCTGAAGGTTTCATTTACGAGGCAACCGATGTGCTCATCCCCCTCCTAGATTTCCTGAATGCCTATTTTGTTAAGACGAGCATTAATGGAAGGGCTGGTTTGCTTGACCTTTCAACCCAAATTCCCGCACAAGAAGTTGACCTTGTGATCATGCTCAAGCTTATTCCGCTTCTGGATCAAATCGACAAATCCATCGCACTCAGGTTATTACAGAACCTTAAGGCTAAGACGATCTTGGTTTCTTTTCCGTTGAAAAGTTTAGGCGGCCGCGGCAAAGGGATGCTGGGTACCTATCAAAAGCGTTTTGAGGGGCTTGCTGAAGGCTTAAACTCTGCCATTAATGAATATCGTTTTTCTAACGAATTGGTCTACCTCATCCGAAAGGTTCCCGTTGGCTAGCACTAATTTCACTAACACCGGAGCGATCATTGAAAAGACCCTTACAAGCGCCAAGTACAGTGCGCTTGATCTTCCGCGTGAGATGCTGGAAGACATTCTCAATCAAGAGTCCAGCTTCGCTCAAAATACTGCTGACCTGGAACGCCGCTTCAGAGAAAAACTGCACAACATAATTGCCCCATACCTGGAAGATATCCAGTATCCAGTAGAAACACAAAAACTCCGGGTCTTTAGTACTAACAATCCTGACGATGAAGCCTGGAAAACCT
>WOZB01000073.1 GCA_011620445.1 Anaerolineaceae bacterium
CTGGCCTTCCAATAAGCCAGGGGAGTGTTCATTTATAAGATCATGGTGGTTTTTCGGATAGCTTGTATTAAAAAGAGATTTCCTTTAACTAGATTTCTGACTTTGGAACTTGACTTTGGGCTTTAGATTCACAAATACGATTCCCAGTGAAGCCAAAATCAGGCCAACAATTCCCAGGGCAGTTAGCTTTTCATCCAGAAATATCCAAGCCAGGACGGCCACTTGTACCAGCATGGTGTTGTTGATGACACTCGACTCCACCGCAGTTAATATCTGCAGACTTTTATTCCACAGCCAAAATGCATAAGCTGTGTTGACTGCTGCAAGCCAAAGGATTGTTACCCAACCTCTTAGGTCGATGGTAGGTAGTCCCTCAAAGACCAAGCCCAGAACTAACATCACAATTCCACCCACGCCCATGCTTACAGAAGTAATGACAATCGGCGAGATGCGGCTGCCGCGGTTGACTTCCCTCCCCATTACGGAAGAAGCCGCATTGGCCAGCATGGTAAAGATGGCCAGGGCGTACCCAAGCAAACTTCCCTGCATTTGCGCATTGGGCAAGAAGTAGAGCAGCACGCCAGCAATAAAGATTCCCATCCCCAGCCACTGCGTAGTCACCGGGGATTCCAACCCACGGATTGCAGTATATAAGGCCACGATCAGCGCACTGAAATTCAGAATCAGGCTAAAACTGATCGCATCCAGGTGTCTCAGAGTCAAAAATTGTCCACCCTGCGTCATCGCATAATAAACCAGGCCCAGCACAATTAAGGTGCTGTAATCGGCTTTTTTGAGGGAGCGGATTTCTTCTTTTTTTCTAAGCATGGATGGAATAAGCAGAAGAAATGCCAGTGTATACCGCAGCCCTGCGAAGGTTAATGGTGGAATGGTCTGGATGTTCTGTTTAATAAGAATCCATGAGGTTGACCACAGCGCAGTAACAAACAGGGCTTGAAGAATGGCTTTTGTGCGGGGTGAAATGGGCATTGCAGCACTCCTTGGTTTGCAGGCACGATGAACTGACTGCCTACCTAACCCCTCCCGGTTTTTATCCGATTCGGTGCTACGCGCTTTCGCTTTTGCAACGCTTGGTCCAGGCCTGGTCTTCCAGCGGAACCCTAGATGCTCAGGGTGGCAAATAAATTATATCGCAGCAGGTTCATAACCTGAGTTCCTGCCAAATATTTATGTACTTTTAGTAAATGGGAAATTTGCCTAAGCGAGAAATTAAGCCCGCACTGAAGGCTTTTCTGCCGTGAAAAAAGAGCGAGATTAATCTTCTGGCTTATGCTTTTCCTCAAAGCCCAGCGAGAGCGAATTGATGCAAAAGCGCTGACCGGTCGTTTCTCGGGGACCGTCGGGGAAGATGTGCCCCAGGTGTCCGCCGCAGTTGGCGCAAACCACTTCAACCCGGTGCATACCATGGGAACTGTCGTCCACGAATTTCACGGCGCCCTCAATTGCCTGGTCAAAACTCGGCCAACCGCAGTGCGACTCAAATTTGCGGCCGCTTTCAAAGAGCTTCGCTCCGCAATTGGCGCAGGTGTAGGTGCCATCGACATGATGATTTAAATACACTCCGCTAAAAGGCCGCTCGGTGGCTTTGTTAAAAAGCACGGCTTTTTGTTCACGACTAAGCTTAGAATTTTGTTTCTGTTCCATGAGAATAGTATACTCAAACCCATACCAAAGGCATAAAGCTTGCAGAACCTTGTACGACCTATCTCCCTGTATAGCCTTTGGAAAGGAGCAAAATGACTGAAACCATCGTATTGGCAGGAGGCTGCTTCTGGGGTATGGAAGAACTTTTCCGCAAACTCCCTGGAGTGTTGGATACCGAAGCTGGCTATGCCGGCGGTAAGAACGAATACCCCACCTACCAGAACCACCCCGGGCACGCTGAATCCTTACAAATCATCTACGACCCTACCAAAACCGACCTTAACCATTTGCTGGATTTCTTTTTCCGCATGCACGATCCCACCCATTTAAACCGTCAGGGCAATGACATCGGCCCTTCCTACCGCTCGGCAATTTTTTATGCCAACGAAGACCAAAGAAAAGCTGCCGAAGATATGATCAAGCGTGTGGATGCCAGCAAAGCCTGGCGCGCGCCAGTGGTTACCACCCTTGAACCACTTACCAAATTCTGGCCAGCAGAAGATTACCACCAGGATTACCTGCAAAAGAATCCTCGAGGTTACACCTGCCACTTTCTGCGCCCAATGCCTTCGTTCCTGGATTGAACCGCTTAAGGCAAATACATAGCCTGAAAACCAAAGAGAAGAGGGAACTCCTTTGTCTTTTCATATGCCTATAGACCCAAACCGCAAAAAAGGATCGCTTGCCAATCAGTGGTTGGATTTCAAGCGCTCTTTGCGTAACACTCCTGAAGCTTTCCGATTGGTCTGGAAAGCTGGCAAAAATCAAGCATTGCTGGCCTTCGGGCTCACCCCCCTTTCCGCCCTCATCCCGGCTGCCCAGGCCTGGGTGGGCAAATTAATCGTTGATGCCATCGTCTCGGCTGCCAATCAAAACATGCCTGTCGCTGAAGGTTTTCAGACTGTCCTGCCTTTTCTTCTCATGGAATTGGGTTTGGTCCTCTTCAGCTCAATCCTCAACCAGCTTGCCAGCCTCTCAAATTCGAACCTGGGAATGATGCTCAGCAACCACGTCAACACCCTTATCATCGAGAAAGCCAACCAGCTGGATTTGCAATTTTTTGAAGATCCGGTCTTTTACGACCTTCTGCAAAACGCCCGCCGCCAGGCGGACCGCGCTGCGCTTTCCATCGTCAATGCCATCCTGCAGATCGCCCAGCAAGCCATCACCCTCATTTCCGTGATTGTC
>WOZB01000285.1 GCA_011620445.1 Anaerolineaceae bacterium
TATCAGGGGTGCGCGGCAAGACTAATTCTGTCCAGAAGTAAAGGTAAGGCAGCCCCTTGACAAGAAGAAATTCCTGCCGGGCTTGTGCTTCAAAACCGCCCGGCAGCTCAACCTTCCCTTCGCGGTTCAGACGCGCAAGCGGACCCATGACTTCAGCAGAGGTGACTTCCCAGCGGTTGACGGCAAATTTTCTGCCAGCATAGGTGATGGCGGTAGTGGTTGTGGCGAGACTGCTATGAGCCTTCGAAGGCCCAGTGAGGCTAATAATTTGACCCTCCGCATCCAGGTTCAGCTGCAGCAAGCCATTCGTGAGCAAGTTTGGGCTGACGTGAAGTTCGTTGCCTGGCTGTCGGGTAGCTGCGGATTTGGTTGAAAACTGGTAATGCCTGGCTTCCAGTGTCGTAAAGGAATCTTGGAAAACCAGCAAGTCCTGGCTGCCACGGTGAAGAACGGCAAATTCCACTTCCTTGCCCTGGCAATTCAATGTTTGGCTGGCAATCTGCCCGCCATCTTTCAATGGCAATTGGATGAGCTGCCTGGAAGCTTTAGTTTCAAACTTAATGCCTACATAATCCGCGCCCCGCACGTAGTCCGTCAGCGTAAAGCCATTCACGGTAGCAGGGGGTAAAACACTTTCGAGGTTGGTACTGGACTTCAATACCAGCGCTTGCACCATTTCAGCAGCTGTTTTCTCGCGTGTGAGGTTCATTACCGGCGCAGCCATGCCAAAATGCGTAGTACTGAGAATCTTCACCCGGCGGTTAAGCGTATCCAGCAAGCGCGCCTTCACAGCTGTGTCTTCTGCTGAAGCCAAAGCCTGCGTCTGTAAATCCATGAGGCGTGAGCGCTCCAGCCCAGTAAATAGCTGATGGTTGGACCATTTTTCCACCCAACTTGCCAGGCCGTCAAAACTGCCGTCAGCCGCATCCTGCCCGAAACTGACTTCTTTAAGCGGCTTGTGGTTCTGTAGATATCGACCTGGGGTGGTGAATTCGAGGAAATCCAGGTCTCTTACACTCTCAACCAGGCCTTGTAAACCAAACAGATCCGGATAGACTTTTTTGAGCCATTTCGGTGCACCGTATCCAAACCAAATCGAATCGTCCGCATCCTGATCGAGAATGAGGAGCATATCTTTTGGCTGTGTGCTCTTTAGCTGCGCTTTGCGCATGGCTTTTAGCCAACGGCGCAAACTGATGTGGTCCACGAGGTCGCCAATGTTGTAAGCCGGTAGCAGCGTCATTTTTTCAGCGATGCCCGGGTAGCTTAGCGTGAGGGGGTTGTAGCGTTCTTCCTCGCTCAGCAGCGGAATGAAATTGCTGAAAGCGTTGAAAGGCACCGCCGAGTAATAAAGGCTGATAGCCTGAATGCCAAGCTGCTTGTAAAGCTTGAGGTGGACTGGTGAATACATCATTTCCTGCGGGCGCACGATGTTTGCCACGTTCTTACCAAAAAGGTCTGCCAAACCCGAACCCTGTGGGTTGGAACGTGCCAAACTCATGGCAAGTTCAAACTCAGCCGGGGTGTGCGCGTTGATGAAGCCATTGTTGTAGGACATGAATTCCACTTCATCCAACCCTTCTGCTGTACGCCGCTGCATGGATGCAATCAGATCAGGGCAATGCTCCGGCATAATTTTCTCGAGGGAGAAGTAGTTTTCAAAATCCCATGTGCCGCGGACGGGCACACCACTGGCATTAAAATCATCCAGCACCTTTAGTATTTGCCTGATAATGCGAATATCCTTACCAAAACCAAGTTCATCCGGTGTATCCCCACGGTAGGAATGGTAAAAATTACCGTGGAATCGAAAGGCAAGGTGGATTTTAGTCTCAGGCAAGGGTCGCTCCTTCAGGCCAGGTAAATTGATAAGTAATTATATAGGGAAAATCCCCCTTAAAAGCCAGACTCCTGATTACAGGAGCCAGGCAAAGTGGGCAAGAGACCACTTAACTCGATTTTGCTGTAAACTTTCACGGTCAAAATTGTGACTCAAGACGTCGAATCGCCGTCGGGCGCCTTCGATTTCAGCTGTCTGCGCAACCAGGAAGATGCCCTGGTTTCATGGTGGCGTACAATCAGTGTGGAACAAGGCACTTCCAACCTCACCTTTTCAACTAACTCGCCAAATAGTGGTTGATCGGCATGGTTGCCTTCGTGAGAACCAATGATGACCAAATCGTAAGCGTAGTTCTTGGCTTCTTCAATAATGGCTTCGGCAACACTATCAGCTTCGGTAATGTGCAAGCCCACATTACCGGGGATTTCATCCAACTCGGTCATCACGATTTCCTGCAGATAAGCCATCTGGTCTTCGTAAACAGATTTTTCCAAACCCTTGGCCACGATACGGAGGTAATCCACCTGTTCATTTTCTGCATCTACAAGGTCATCGCCAATGTGGATAGCCAGCCGGCAATGGTAACCGCCTCCGACTGGAACAAGGATATGCTCCAATCGGTTGATACCCTTATCGTAGAGTACGCCAATATTGACAACACCCGCCGCGGTGATTTCTTCTATTGTGCTACGGAATTTCGCCATTTCGTTGGCGTTTTCAGGCCACTTAAAGATGACCAACTGCACATTGTTATCTATGCGGGTAACATCCAGAATGCCCTGAGCAAGGGTCTCACCCCTGACGATCTTGCTGTAGAGCGGCACATTATTATCCACCGCGTAGTTGACAAACTTCCGCAGGATGTAGCGGTTGGATTCGTCGATTTGCCTGGAGTTTTCCTCACGCTCTTCCAGATTTTCGCTTTCAGACAAGACCTGCAGGATGCACATGGTGGTATCCTGTCGGGCTTTGGCGAGGATCGCGCCCAGTTTGACCACACTATTCATG
>WOZB01000002.1 GCA_011620445.1 Anaerolineaceae bacterium
GCTGGTGCCTGGGTTGGCTCAACGGCGGCTGGTGCCTGGGTTGGCTCAACAGCGGCTGGTGCCTGGGTTGGTTCGACGGCGGCTGGTGCCTGAGTGGGTGCGGCGACTGGCGCAGCGCAGGCGGCAAGACCCATCGAGACAACCAAAATCAGGCTGACGATTGTGAAGATTTTCTTTCCCATGTTTCTCCTCTTGAGATTAATAGTTGATTTACCTCTGTTAAGAAGGTATGTACCCTAAGTATAAGTTGAGTCAGTAAACTCGGCAAGTTATTTCAACAAACCGGGAGTAAAAATAGTGGTATTCTGTCAAGAAAAGCTATTTGAAAATTAAGCTTTAGCCTCACCTTTCCGCACGCTGAGCATACAAACGAAAGCCAGACCAAAGAATATCGGGCTCAGTATCATGATGGTGCCGTAATCATTACCTGCCAACTTGATGATGAAACCGTTGATGATGGGTCCGAGAATTGCAGCCAACGTTGAAAACAGGTAGTAAAGGCCGGTGAAAGTGCCCACCCTAGATGAGTCGGTTTGGTCCACGACCATAGGCAGAGAATTGATGTTGATGAATGACCAGCCGATACCGGCGAGCATCAGCAGGATGCTCAGCGGCATGAAGTTGCCCAGGAGGGGAAGTTTAGTGATAACGCGAGTGATGTTCTGGCTTTGGCCGATGGACAGAACAATCAGAACCACGGACATGATCACCAGGCCTGCGAGGATGGTCTTCTTACGCCCAATTTTCGCCCCGAGAAAACCGGAAGGTATGGCGAAGATCAGGAATGCAAAGGAAACTGAGGTGATCAGACGACCGGCATCCGATTCTGACAGGCCGAGATAGTTGACACCATAGAGCGAAAGGAAGGCTTCAATGGCATTATAGGCGATGAACCAGAAGAGGATCGCAAAAAAGATGCCAAGACCGGAGCGGTTTTCCTTGCTAAATAATTCTTTGAAACTTTGCACCAGTGTGGGTTTGATGTCATTGATATCCGACTGATGCGATTTTGGTTCGCGTACGAAAATTAGAACAAGAACTGCGGCAAAGAGCATAAGCCCGGAACCAAACCAGAAAGGTGCGGCCGCGTTGGTTTTGACGAGTGTGGCGGCAACAGAGGTTCCAAGCACAACCCCTAAACCGCCCATAAAGTTAATGATGCCATTAGCCTGGGAGCGATACTGGGATGGGGTTACATCCGGCATGAGCGCAATCACAGGTGTGCGCCAGAAGGCCATTGCCAGGATCGTGGTGACCGTGCAGGCGACAAATAGCGGTAATGCTGAGGCAAGTGGCACGAGGCCAAATGCCACAGCTGCAACCGGTGCACCAATAAGGATAAATGGCAAACGTCGGCCTAATGGGCTGCGCATACGGTCGGACCAGGAACCTACCAGAGGTTGGATGAAGAGGGCGGCAATATTATCAAGGGTCATAAAGAAGCCAATAACTGCCGCATCCAAAGCAAATTTGTTCGCGAGCAGTAAGGGCACATAAGTGTTATAGATGGACCAAAGCACGCTCAAGCCAAAAAAGCCCAAGCCGATTACAAATAATTTCGAGAAATTGAATCTTGGTTTTTGGATTACTGTTTCCATTATGGCTCCTTATGCTGATTACGATGAAGGTAAGGTTAAAAATGAATCAAAATTTACCGTTCCCAGTTCGGGATGATCGGTAAGGTATTTCTTAAGGAATTTCAGGTCTTTTTTGCTTAATTTAGCCTTAGGCAGCAAGTCTGGGCGTTGTGTAAGGGTGCGAATAAGCATTTGCTCGCGCTTCCAGGCAAGCTGCAGAGCGACATTACCATTCTGCATCACTTGCGGTACTTCCCAGCCGCGGAACACGGGCGGTTTGGTGTATTGAGGGTACTCCAGCAAGCCATCATCTGAAAAGGAATCGTCACTGGTGGCTTCGTCGTCTCCCAGTACACCGGGTTGTAGCCGAGCCAGCGCATCAAGAACTATCAGGGCGGGTAATTCGCCGCCGGTGAGGATGTAATCACCAATCGAGATGACATCTGTGGCCAAGTGTTCTCGGATGCGCTCATCAAATGCTTCATAGCGGCCGGAGATCAAAGCAATTTCTGAATAGGCGGCTAGTTCCCGGGCAACAACCTGGTTGAATAGACGGCCTTGCGGGCAGAGCAGGACCACCGGGCAACGGGGAGGAGCACCCAGAACACTCTCTACCGCCTCAAAAATAGGCTCAGGTTTCATCACCATGCCCCCGCCGCCGCCATAAGGCGTGTCGTCAGTGGTGTGATGTCGGTCTGTAGCCCATTGGCGTATATCGTGCGTTTCTACTTCCAACAAACCGTTCTGTATGGCACGTTTTAGGATTGAAATGTTGAGATAAGGTTGGAAGATTTCTGGGAATAAACTGAAAATATGCGCACGCATGCGTCTATTTTATCAAGGAAAAAGTCGCAAAGTCAGATGAACTACGAGATGCGAATAAGTCAGATGCCATTAAGGTTGGATGGTGGAAATGATAGTGGCTTTGGCTTTGGCATCTGCCAACCAGGCAGCCAGGGCTTTAGCTTGCAGACTCAGCTTGGCATCCGTGGTGAGTGGATGCTGCGGGTCTTTTTCCGTCAGCTCAATGATGTGATAACCAATTTCAGATTGGATGACGGGAGAGTGGGCATTAATACCGGCCGAGAAAGCAAATTCTTCAATCTGTGGAACCAACAAATAACCGCGCGGGAACCAACCAAGCTCGCCGCCGGTTTCCGGGTTGTACTGTTTAGCCAGGGTGCCAAAATCAGCGCCTGCATTGAGGTTGTTGAGGGCTTGGTTAATTTCATACTCGCTTATAGAAAAGATTTGACGTGCGCGCACTTGT
>WOZB01000298.1 GCA_011620445.1 Anaerolineaceae bacterium
CGATACAGCCTTGATCAAAGGCTCTCATGCCATGCACCTTGAAAAAATTGTCAGCGCCCTTGAGGAGACCATCTGATGCAAGACACTGCTTTGGCCATCGCTTTTACCAGCATCGCCTTTCTTCTGAGCGTTATTTGGGGTGGGCCTTTCATCCAATTGCTGCGCAACATGAAAATTGGCAAGATTGTGCGCTCTGATGTACCTGAATCGCACATGGCCAAGATGAATACCCCCACCATGGGCGGATTTATGTTCCTGATCCCAATCACCCTTCTGACTGTTATCATGAATGCGGTCTCTTTGTTTGGAACCAAGTTTTTCGGATCTTCCACACTGGTACCTTTAGCCTGTATGTGGGGCTTCGCAGTCATCGGCGCTGTGGACGATTGGGAAGGCATCCGCGGCCCAAGGCGCGGCGTGGGAATGACCTCGCGCACCAAACTCCTGCTGCAAATCGTTGTAGCCGGATTTATTGCTTACGCGCTGCAGTACATGCTGAGAGTGCCCCATATAATTTGGCCTTCGGCGCCAATTCCTTTGAATTTTGGTATTTGGTACATGCCGATCGCCATCATCATCATTGTGGGCATGTCCAACGCTGTGAATTTCACTGACGGCCTTGATGGGCTGGCAGCCCTGATTTCAATGACCGCTTTCGCGGTTTACGGCATAATCGCCCTGACACAAGGCCAGGTTTACCTGGGGCGCTTCTGTTTTGCTATTGTTGGAGCTTTGGCGGGATTCCTCTGGTTCAACGGCAAGCCTGCGCAGTTGTACATGGGTGATACCGGTTCTTTGGCGCTGGGCGGCACTTTGGGTGTCGTCGCTCTGATGACTGGCCGCTGGCTCTTCCTGCCGCTGATTGCCATCATCCCCGTTGCTGAAATGCTGAGTGTCATTATTCAAGTGGCCTATTTCAAAGCCACGCACGGCAAACGTATTTTCAAGAAAAGCCCCATCCATCACCACTTCGAGATGTCTGGCTGGCCTGAAACCCAAGTAGTCATGCGCTTCTGGTTGGTTGAGTTGGTCGGCGCATTGGTCGGTTACGCACTCACCTTCTTAGGATAAGCCATGAAAAACTTTAGCGGACAAAAATACATCGTCATAGGGGCAGCCCGGCAAGGCCTGGCACTTAGCCAGTACCTGGCTAACCATGGTGCCAAAGTCATTCTGACTGATTCCCGTCCGGAAAATGAGTTGGCCGCTGAACTGGAATCGCTCCAGGGACAAAATATCGAATTTGCCCTGGGCGGGCACCCCCTGAGCCTGCTGGACGGTGCTGATTTTGTCTGCCCATCAGGCGGCGTACCGCTGTCTATTCCCCTCATCGAAGATGCGCTTAATCGCAAAATCCCGCTCACCAACGATTCACAAATCTTCCTCGAGAATTGCCCCGCAACCGTCATCGGCATCACCGGCTCAGCTGGAAAAACCACCACGACCGCCCTGGTTGGGCAAATGGCTCAGGCTTATTTCGAAATGAAAGGTGAAGTCAATAAGGCCTGGGTAGGCGGCAACATCGGCAATCCCTTGATCTCCCAGTTGGACGAAATCCAGGAAGATGACCTGGTTGTGATGGAACTCTCCAGCTTCCAGCTGGAAATTATGACCAAATCTCCCCAGGTAGCCGCGGTGCTGAACATTACACCCAATCACCTGGACCGACACGGCAGCATGGAAGCTTACACTGCCGCCAAGGCTAGGATCCTTGCCTACCAAAAGGCCAGCGATGTAGCTGTTCTCAACCGGGATGATGCCGGGTCATGGAAGCTCGCACAGGATTTGAGGTCCGACCTGATCAGTTTCGGCTTCCACGGACCAGATGGCATGAAGAATGGCACCTACGTCGAAAAAGAGCATATCTATCTGCAAATCGGCCGGGAACGCATCAAAATGTTGCCGCTGGATTGGATCAACATGAAGGGCAGGCACAATCAGGCCAACGTACTGGCTGCCTGCGCCATCTCGGCTGCAGCATCGATTGCCTTGCCGGCCATCCAAATGGGTGTTGAAAACTTCAAAGGGGTTCCCCATCGCCTGGAATTCGTCAGAACCTTCAAGGGTGCTGATTGGTACAACGATTCGATTGCCACCGCCCCCGAACGCAGTTTGGCAGCAGTCGATTCTTTTGATCAACCGATTGTGCTACTGCTCGGCGGACGCGATAAAAACCTGCCCTGGGATAAGCTGGCAGAAGTGGTTCGCAAGCGTGTTTCCCGCGTAATTCTGTTTGGTGAAGCGGCAGACTTGATTGCCGAGGCCATTGGCCCCAAACACCGCGGTCAGAACCTGCAGTCCGTGGTAAAGTGCACGACTTTGGAAGAAGCCGTAAAAACAGCCGCCAACCAGGTCGTTGAAGGCGACGTGGTCTTGCTTTCACCTGGCGGTACAAGTTTCGACGCTTTCAAAGATTTCGCAGAGAGAGGAGAGATGTTCCGAAAATGGGTGAACGAACTTTAGATACCCCCGCGAACTTGCGCCGCAAGAGCATGGTCTCCCGAATCATGATTGACCTGCCCTTCATCTTGGTCATTCTATGCCTGCTTGTCTTTGGCCTGATGATGGTCTATTCGGCTTCCTGGGATGCCTCTATCCTGATTAATCAACCTACCAATTATGTGTTCTCCCGCCAGGTCATGTGGGTGGGCATAGGCTGTGCGGTTGCTTTTATTCTTAGCCGGGTGGATTATCACAAGTACGGCCGATATATCGTGCTGCTTATGATGGGCTTGATTGGCGTCCTCTTTTTCGTGCTGGTTCGCGGCGAAACCCTATTTGGTTCAACCCGCACGCTCTTCAATGGTTCACTACAGCCTTCCGAGCTTGCAAAGCTGGGAAC
>WOZB01000125.1 GCA_011620445.1 Anaerolineaceae bacterium
CTTTTGTTATGGTTTATCCTTGAGGGCCTGCAAAGCTTCCTCAGCGGGACCCCACCCAGGGTGCCAATCGAGCGCTTTTTGATAGAAGTAAGCCGCAGAACTGTCATCCCCTAAAGCTTCGGTGCATTTGCCCCGCCAAAGCCAGGATTCTTCAAGGCCAGAAGCGGCGGAGTTGGCGATGGTGTTTTGAGCCAGGCTGACGCAATCCTGATAGCGGCCTGTGGCATAGTAGGCTTCATATGGCCCGAACTGGTACCACATCACCCTGAAGGGGCGTTTGAAAGCCGGCATTTGGGCATAAGCCCTAAAAGCCTCATCAAATGCCTGGGCAGCCTGATCCGAGTCCTGCCTCAGGAGGTAAGCAACCCCCACCCCAAATTTGGCAAAAAAGCTGTCTTCAGCATGGTCTTCAACATAGTCGGCATTGGCTTTTTCCTGCATTAAGTCCAGCGTATGCTGGGCATTGACAGTTTCATCCCATTGGTCGCCCAGAATAGCTTGGATACTGGCTTCCTGGTTTTCCGGGTAGATCACCAGGTAGGAATAGGAAAAGTGCATCCACAGGCGTTCCAGGTCTGCTTCCTTGAAATCCGTACTGCCCAGGTAGGTATCTGGCACGTGAATCGTAGCAGCCTTCTGATCGTAACCTGTGACCAGGCCATAGTGCCCCATCCACTCATTGGTGCTGGCGGTATAGAATCCGCGTTCCAGCATCACCGGGAAACCCTGGCTCACCAGATTTCGCAGCAGATCAAAGTTGCCGCCAAAACGAATGATAGCCTTCAGGCTCGTGTTCTCAAGCACGTAATCTCGCATTTCATAAAGGCCTACATTGCGGTCATCCGCCACCTGGTGAATGGAGCTGGCAATTTTGGTTTGGCCAGTATCAACGCCCCAAAATCGTAAATAGATACCCAATGTCGTCGGGCCACAATTGTTCATACCCTGTTTTTCAGGTTCAATATCGCTTATCTGGCACACTTCAGGCACTGGCGCGAGCGTTGGCACCGATAATTCAGAGGCAGGTATTAAGGTTGGCGGCACTTCGGTAGCCAGGACGGTTTCCGCTGGCGCGGTTGCCGTTGGCTGAAGGGTTGTCGCTGGAGTTGGGGAGCTGTTCACGGTAGATGCCTGGGTGCCGGATTGACCAGGCAGGAAGATTTGTTCCTGTGGGCGGCGGAAGAAATAAAACACCTTTGCCCTGGCCTGGTCGTAATGGTAATTCAGACGCCCAGCCATGCCCGGGATCTGATAAACTGCAAAAACGCCCAATGCCAGAATGCATAAAAGACCAAAGTACAGCCACGGCTGACGCCAAAAAACCAGTTTCCTGGCTCTTTTCGTTGCCATCTGAGGAATGTACGCCTTAGCCATGGTCAGATCGATTCAGTTTAGGGTTCTTCACCCAGGGAAACCAAGCCGTCAGTGGCGACCCACCAATCCGGGTGGTAAACCAGGGCCTGGCGGTAGTAGTAGATGGCCTTTTCGCGGTCACCTAAAGCCGCGCTTGCACGCGCAGCCCAGACCCAACTCTCTTCCAAAAAATTTACTCCCTTATCCAGGGTCATCAAAGCCAGGTTGAGGGTATCCGTATAGCGGCCCATGTAGAAGTAAGAGAAGAATGGTCCGGTTTGATACCAGAGGATGCGGTAAGGCCGGTCTTTGGGGTCAAGTTGGTCATAGATTTCAAAAGCCTTATCAAAAGAAGTAGCTGCTGTGGCATAGTCTTTCATCTCCACCAGGATACTGCCGCGGCTGTACCAGGCAAAGAATTGCTGCCGTGGATCCTCGATGCTATTGATGCGCTTGGTAATTTGGTCTAAGGCGTAAGATTGGTTATAGATGACATCTTCCTGGGGTCCCAGAATACCCACGACTTCTTCCAAGCGGTCTGAAGGGAAAACAACGAGGTAAATATTGTCGAATTGTGTCCAATATTCCATCACCTGTTCGTACGACAGCGAAATATCGCCGAAGTAAGTATCAGCGATGCTCATTTCGCCTTTTTGATCATCGTAGGCAACAACCAGGCCATAATGGCCCATCCAACCTTCAGGGCCGTCCATGCCGCGCTCTATGAGAACAGGAATGCCGGCTGCAATAAACTTTTTGATGATATCCAGGCGGCCGCCATAACGCACAAAACCCATTAAGTCGGTTTGCGTTTGAACATAATCCAGCATTTCGTAGGGCATGACATTGCGATCTTCCCGACGTGGTTTGAGGATCAATTCTGTTTCTTTTTGGGTACGCGGGTTATCCCAGAATGTGAGGTATGTGGCCAGAGATGCCGGACCGCAATTGTTGAAGGTTTGTTTTTGGAAAGCAACACCACTCACACTGGCCTTGTCGGGGATAGGAGTTGGCGTGATGGTAGGCGTTGGCGTGAGCGTTGGCGGGGCTGGTGTAGCCGAGATGATAGCAGTGGCTGTTGGCGTAGATTTAAACGTGGCGGTTGGAGCCATCGCGGTGGAGGTTTGAGCAACTGCTAAAGCTACGACTGCATCCTGCCCTTTTGGAACAAAAGATTTACTGCCGGGCGGGTAGATAAAATTGCGTACCTTAGCCGAAAAAGTGGCAACGTAGTAATAGGCATGGTCCTGAACAAAGGGGATATAGCGATAGCTTAATACCGAAACAGCCATCAGGGAAAGGATAATTCCCAAATAGACCCATGGCCTTTGCCAGATTGTTTTTGTGGTGATCTTCCTGCGGAAGTCACTCGAAGTTACTATTCGTTCCATAGCAAACGGCATTATAACCTAATCCACAATTCTGATTTTTGGGCTTAGTTCAGTGCCAGAGATGATTTCTCAGTAAAGCCATTGA
>WOZB01000109.1 GCA_011620445.1 Anaerolineaceae bacterium
GTTGGAATAGAGAGTTAGAGAATAATTCCTATAGATCCAATCGGTGAAGTCCTTGGAGAGCTTCTTGATTGCCTCCTCGTCATTGGTTGGGTACTGCAGCTCACCGAAGGTCGCCCCCGGCAGCGGCCGACTGTCAAATTTTGTCGAATCAAGCGACTGAGCCTGGTAATCCTGCCATTGCACCAGGCCGCGGCCCTCCAGCTTCGGCAGCATAACAGTCACTTTTTGCTGGCTATTCAAGTTGTAAGTTCGGTTGGCAAAATACACCGTTGCCTGGCCTACCAGATAAGGTGAATAGTTGTAAGAAGGTCTGTCGTCTGCTTCAACGTGCTTCCCATGGGCTTGTAGTGCTTGGGAAGGGGTCAGGTTAATCGGCAAATAGAAAACATCCACTGTTGATGGGATATTGGGCTCGATATTGGAACCCGCTTTGCCTTCGCTGCTGCCGTGTAACTGGCTGGCCGCGGAGATGGTAGCACCTGCGACCGCAGGTTTTTCAGACGATGAGGCTTTGACCTTACCTGAAGGAAGATCGTAAACATCCGCGCCGACGAGCTTGTTGAGCGCTTCCAACTTACTCATGGGAACTGGCCCCGGCAGATAATTCATTGCCCAGCGAGTGGTGTAGATAAGCGGCTTTTTGGCGTGAATGTTGTGCAGGATAAAGACACGTTTGCCCAGAGCACTAATAGTCTCGTCGAAATATTGTCTGTCAAAGCCTCCCGAGAGGCTTGATAGGCCGTCCAGCAAGCGCTGTTTATCCTGATCGGTCTGCAGTTTGCCAACCATCCAGGTGCCTGTGTTTGAGAGGGCTCTGTAATCCAGGTCGATCGGGTTTTGGGTCGTCAGCACCAGGCCTACACCGAAAGCGCGGGCTTGCTTGAGCAAGCGCAGAATAATGGGTTTGCTGGGTGGGTTCGCAACCGGCGGCAGGTAACCCGCAATTTCATCAAAGTAAACTATAGCCCGCAAGGCTTGTGTGCCTTGTTGGGTTCGCATCCAGGTTTGGACAGCGGTGTACAGGAGGGTAATAAAGAACATGCGCTGTTCATCAGAGAGATGCGCCAGGTAAAAGACGGAATGGCGCGGTTTCCCGTCCGCGTTGTAGAGGAAGGCACCCACATCAAGCGGCTGCCCCTGGAGCCATTGGGCAAAAGCCGGAGCTGCCAGGAAATTATTGATTTGCATAGCCAGTTCATCCCGCTCTTTGGCGGGGAACATCTTATTGACCGCGAACACGCCCAACTTTTCGAAGGGTGGGGTTTGAATTTGCGAGATCAAGGTCTCAAGATCCAGGTCGTGGCCCTGGCTCCAGGCATTTTGGAAGATATTGGAGAGTAAAATGTGCTCGCGGCTGCGCAGGGGGTCCACATCCTTGAAACCTACCAAGCCGAGCAATGCGGAAACATTGGAGGTAATGGCTTCAAGCAGAAGCTCAGTGTTCTCCGACCAATTGATCTTCGGGCACTTCAGGGAAGTAAGAATGCTGACTGGGATGCCCGCGTTGGAGCCGGGGGTATAAACCGCGTATTCCACATTTTTTGAGAGGTTGAGCACATCCTGTTTGTCAATGTTCCAATCCGTGAGACCCTTACGCCAGGAATCCGAGGCCTCAGTACCAACCTGCTCGATGGTTTTGCCTTCCCGGGCAGCTTGAGAGCCGTCCACCCAGGGGGTAAAATCAGACGGCATCATGCGGGGGAAATGCAGCAGTTCGTTGGTGAGGTCCCCTTTGGGGTCGATCAGGATGGCGGGAATCCCCTTGAGGGCAGCTTCTTCGAGCAGGATGATGCCCATGCCAGTCTTGCCAGAACCGGTCATACCGATGATAACGCCGTGCGTCACCAGGTCTGCTGGATCGTAATAGACAGGTTTGTCAATTAACGCTTGTTTGCTCTGGAGGTCGTACTCTCGCCCAATATAGAATTCTTCAGACTCAGACATAACACTCTCCCTTTAGCTTGATAGCCTAAATTATAAGACATCCCAACGATGCCTGAGTGGAAACTTGGTTGACGGTTATGAGCAAGAAAACGGACGCGATGGTGAGCAAAAACATCCATGACCTGACCGAAAAAAAGCTTCAGGTCATGGATGTTCTGGTTTTTATGCAGCAGCTATCAGCGGGTAATCAGTGGCAGGTATAAGCCATGCTGATTGTGCAGTTCCACTCGCTCAACTAAAGCCCAAATTCCCTGGGCATTCTCTCTCAGGTTGCGCACCTGGAAGAGGATGCGCACCGATCTGCCGCGGTAGGCATCCAGGTTGAAGCTAACCGTCCGCCAGCCCAGGTCGGTGCCAGCTGCTGGCATTAAGTTGGCAGCAGGCATACCTGCATGCACAATTTCTTCAAGCTTCTCGAGCCCGTTGCCATCGTAGATCAGGACTGAAAAATCGGAATTTGCAATTACATCGTTGGTATATACGCGATAGTTGAAGGAAAGCTGATTGTGGGTGCTGCCAACTGGAATGGTGAAGGTTTGATAAGCCCAGGCATCCGTCAGACCCTGGTCGGCCGGATCAATTTGAGCGCCAAGGCGCATTGAATAACCTTCGGAAGTGCTGGTTTCCGTTGAACGGCTGACGCCCAGCATGCCACCTACCGTCCAAGAGCTTAAGCCGGTAAAGTCAGGCGCTGCTGCCTGAGGTGCCAGTGAGGTATATTTATTGAGTGCTGCTGCTTGCGGGATAGCAGAATTTCTTGTTTGAATATAAATGTCACCGTCCGGGCCGACTGCCACATCGTGAACGCCCGACAATTGGCGACCATCACCTCCCCAGCTATTCAAAAAAAGTACCCCGGATCAGGTATTTGCGCGT
>WOZB01000141.1 GCA_011620445.1 Anaerolineaceae bacterium
GATCCATAAAGGTGTTCGTTTCGGAGAGAATATGGTTTTCCTGCTGATCCTTGCTTTCCTGCTGATCTGGATTATGGTGGGGAACAACGAACGGGAACCGAACTGGCGGTTGGCGTTGATTCAGGCCCTGATCATGTGGGGGGCATATGCGATCCTGGGGACTGAAATACTGAGTTTATTCACCCTCATCACCCGAAATGCTTTGGTGATTCTGTGGGTGCTCCCAATTATCACGGGAATTTTTTGGGGCTGGATGTGGCTGCGGAAGGGTAAAGCTTTACGCCTGCCGATCGTCTATCATCAAGATTCCCGGACGGGTACCGTTCTGGACCTGCTTATAATCCTGATCCTGATTGTGACGGCCGTCGTCGCGGTTGTGGCGCCGCCTAACTCCAGCAGTGCTGTAATCTCTCGCATGAGTCGGATTGCGCATTGGGCACAGAATCAAAGTCTGGCTCATTATGCAACGGGGATTGAAACTCAAAATAGTAATGCCCCTGGAGCCGAGATCCTGCAGTTGAACTTTTATGTCCTTGCCGGTAATGATCGGACCGTTAACCTGGTTGCCTGGATTGCATTTGCCGGGATGGCGGCAGCGGCTGCGAGCCTGGCTGAGGTTTTGGGAGCATCGCTCAACGGCCAGCGAATGGCTGCCATATTTTCAGCGACCATTCCGGTTGCCATCACCCAGGCCACCAGTTCACTCAATGATGTTGTCGTGAGTTTTTGGATTGTCAGCGCTATATTAATGTTGTTGACCTATACACGCAGTTCGGCAAAGCCGTTGAACCTGGTTCTGGCTGCATCTGCAGCGGCGTTGGCTATCGCAACCAAAGTGACAGCATTCCTCTTTCTTTGGCCGTTTGCTTTATATATGATTGTTGTGTTGTTTCAGCGAAAAGGGCTGCCCAGGATGTTGTTATGGGCCCTGACCGCTGTTGTCATCATGGGCGCGGTCGGTGGGGGGTATTTCTGGCGCAACCAGGTTTCTTATGGCCAATTCTATCGACCGGTTGAACTGGAAAACCAAACCAATGGTATTCGCAACTGGAAAGTGCTGGTCTCGAACCTGACCAGGAATGCTGCCTTACATGCCGATATGCCCTTCCCCCGCGCAGAAAACTGGCTGACTATCAATATTTTGAGACTGCATGAAGGTCTGGGCATTTCTGAAAGCGATCCGCTTACCACTGTGAATGATGAGTTCTATATCCCTGCAGTCAACACTTCTGAAAGGACAAGCGGCAATCCCCTCCACGCGATGTTGATTATATTCAGTTTCGTGTTCATTATTGGGATGGTAGTTTTGGGTAAAGAAGACCCTGGGATTCTTGTCTTTGCGGGCGCAATTTTCTTTTCCTTGCTTCTCTTCTGCTACCTTTTGAAATGGCAGCCCGCCAATGGACAGCTTCACCTGCCTTACTTTGTCTTGTTCGCGCCTTTGGTCGCTATTTTATTGGACAAAATAGCAAGGTTCCGTTTTGAGACGTTAATTGCGGCCCTGTTATTGATTTACAGTATCCCCTGGTTGTTCATGACAAGCGAGCGGCCTGTGATTACCGTTGAAGGTGTGACTTCCCCGATCAGTGTATTCAGCGGCCAACGGGAAGCGATGTATTTTGTCACCAATCCGGAGGATTACGCACCATACCTGGCAATTACCGAGACTATCCGAGATGCGGGGATAACGAGAGTGGGATTGAATTTGACAGAACAAAGTGAGGAGTATCCCTTCTGGGTGCTGTTAGGTGCGCCTTCAGCTGATTTGCGGATCGAATGGGTGGACTCTCAAACAAGTTCGGAACAATTCCTCGATTCTGATTTTCTTCCTCAGGCAATCATCTGCGAGCAATGCTCTGCTGAGAACATCGAAAGATATCGCGAGGACTATCAACAAATCGCATTTGATGGGTTTGATTTGTTTATGGTTACTGGCGCTCATTAATCGGAATTCCTTTGGAAGGATATCTTTGTGTCCGAGGTCAGTAAAATTTCTTTGTAAAGTATGTGTAGGATAATCATTAGAAAGACCCCGCCTGTTTTTGTTTAGGCTTTGTTAGTATCCTGGGTTTACAACTGGGACCATCGCAAAGGCATGATAACGAGTGATTTATCACAATAATTTGCACCTGAAACAGCTTCTGGAATCCCACTAAAGTATCCTTATGTATCTATTGGCGCGCAGAAAATAGCTGCGCGCCTACCATGATCCGGAACTTGACCATTTCTACAAGTGATCCACCAGTTTAATGTGGGGTGCGCTCCGGTGCCTGCCTCCCGAGGGGAGTTTGAGCGCGCCAATTTATGAGGTAGTGAAATTTTATCCGCACCAACTTTCACTGCTTTGCAATTGCCCTGGGGTTTGCGAGCCTGGCACTTGACAAAAGGGTGGGGCTGCCTATAATTGAGGCAATAATTACATATCTAAAGACGTTGATGAGGAAGAGTAACCCTTGACACGTTGTCCAAGAGAGCAGTGACAGGTGTGATGCTGTACAGACGGCAAGGTTGAATGGACCTCGGAGTTGTTGAAGCGAAAGGCGACGATTAGCTTCAGCCGGACACACCGCCGTTATCAAGGTGAACGGTATGAGCAGATTTCTGCCGTACCCGAGTAATGAGTGAGGCTGGCCTTTTCCCGTTGCATCATCAACGGGTTTTGTTTTTAAGGCAGCCTAAGCTGGGTGGCACCACGGACTAAACGTTCGTCCCAAGATGGGATGAGCGTTTTTTTAATTCGCTTTACCCATTACTCTGGCCGACAACCCCACCATAGAGAACCTGGAGGTAAAATGATGTCTAAAGA
>WOZB01000023.1 GCA_011620445.1 Anaerolineaceae bacterium
GCTCAGTCTAAGCCTTGGTGCCCCCATATCGCTTGACTTTCAACACAGTTGCTACCATATCGCTTGACTTTCAACACAGTTGCTACTTTAAAGAAATAAAAAGGACGAGCCTGAGGCTCGCCCTTAACTTCACTTGAGAAGCTCCAATAAGATTTCCCTTGAGCGTTTGGGGTCGGCTTTGCCGCCCATCTTGCGCATCACCTGCCCAAGGAACCAACCGACCAGGCTCTCCTTGCCAGCCTTGAAAGCAGCTACTTCGCCCGGCGCCTCTGCCAGTACTTCTTCAATTTTCTGGCGCAGCAAGCCCTCATCGCTCACCAATCCCAGACCTTCACTAGTTACAATCTCAGCAGCCTTTTTACCGCTAGTCTCAACTTTTTCTAGCAGCGTTTTGGCTGTAGCAACGTTCACCTTACCCGCGTCCACTAACTTGATAATCTCTGCCAAATCCTGCGGGCGCAGTAGCAAGCCTGAAGCATCCTTGCCCTGGCTGTTCATCAAGCGCATCAGGTCGTTCATTATCCAGTTCGAGACCGTCTTGGCTTCCCCGCCATAGGTCTTAACAGTTTCCTCAAAGTAATCCGAGAGGTTTCTTTCGCTTGTCAAAATATCGGCATCATAGGCACTCAAGCGGTACTCTGAAACAAAACGCGCCTTGCGCGCCAAAGGCATCTCAGGCAAGGCTGTCAGGATGCCTTGAACTTCAGCTTCTGTCAGAATCACAGGCAGAAGGTCGGGTTCTCCGAAATAGCGGTAATCCGCCTCCGTTTCCTTGGAGCGCATCTTGCGCAATTTGCCGGTGTCGGCATCCCAATCCAAGGTAAAGGATTCAATCTTTTTGCCGGCCTCCAAGGCCTCAATTTGTCTTTTAGCCTCAATATTGATTGCCTGTCGTACCGAATCGATGGAATTGACGTTCTTGATTTCGGTTTTCGTCCCCAACTTTTCGCTGCCTGCCAGACGCACGGAGACATTGGCATCGCAGCGCAGGTGCCCTTTTTCCATGTCGGCTTCAGACACGCCAATCCAGCGTAAAAGCTGGCGCAGTTGGGTCAGATATTGGGCGGCCTCATCCGCGGAACGCAGGTCCGGTTCAGTGACCATTTCCACCAGGGGCACGCCGCAGCGATTATAGTCCAGTAAACGCATACCGGCTTCCAATTTGGTCTTGCCGGCATCTTCTTCAAGATGCAGACGGTTGATGCGCACATGGCGCGTTCCGCCATCGGCCAATTCAAGATCCACGTATCCGCCCTTGCCTATGGGTTCATAAAACTGGGTAATCTGGTAACCCTTAGGCAGGTCGGGGTAAAAGTAATTCTTACGGTCAAAAACCGAGCGCGGGTTGATCTCCGCGTGCATAGCGGCAGCTAAACGCGCACCTTTGAAGACCACTTCCCGGTTCAAAACCGGCAGGACACCCGGCAATCCGGCACAAACCGGGCAAATATTGGTGTTTGGCGCCTCATTCCAGGATGAAGCTTTGCAGGCACAGAAAATCTTGGTTTTTGTGTTCAATTCAATGTGGGTTTCAAGCCCTATCACAATTTCGTAGTCGTTCATGCCTGCTCCTTTCCTTGCCCAAGCACAACCGGCCTTCTTGAGCGCCAGGCTGCCCCGGCTGTGGCCTGCTCGTAACCATGGGCGGCTCGCAAAGCCAGATCCTCACGGTACTCCGGAGCGATAAACTGGATCCCCAAGGGCAAACCCTTGGCATCAAAACCTGCAGGTGTTGTCACGGCAGGGATGCCAGCATGGTTGGCACAGACGTTCATTTGGTCGGAATACTGCATCAGCACGGTGTTGCCAAAGACCGCCTTGCGCTTGAACGCGGTTGTGGGGGTGGAAGGCGTCATCAGCAGGTCGAGAGCGTATTTGCCATTTTTATCGAAAGCCTGCACAAAGTCATTGCGGATCATGCCGCGCACCTTGAGCGCTTTATGGTAATAGTGTGCCGAGTGCTGTGAGGCTGAGACGTACATGCCCATCAGGATGCGCAGCTTGGGCTGGTTGCCAAAACCTTCCGCGCGGGTTAGCCGGTAGAGTTCGTTTAGGTCCTTCACCGGCTTATCGGTGTGGTAACCATACTTGACCCCGTCAAAGCGGTGCAGGTTGCTGGCCGCTTCCACACGGGAAATTACAAAATAAGTCGGAATTCCAAAGCGGCTATTGGGCATGGGAATACCTTCCACAATCTCCACACCGGCTTTGGCCAAGGCCTCCGCGGCATCCAGGGTGGCCTGGTTAACTTCCGCCTGCAATGGTTCGTAACTTACTTCCCCGGTTTCAAGGTCGGGGTAGGCAATGTGCGCGTAATCGGGGGAGAGGCCTATGCGCAGCCCGCGCAGGTCCTGTTCCAGCGCGCCCAGATAATTCGAAGGTTCAACAAGGGTAGTCGTGGCATCACGTGGGTCCAGGCCGGCTATCACCTGCAGCATCAAGGCGGCATCCCCGGCATTGTGGGCAATCGGGCCCGGGCAATCCAGCGAAGACCCAAAGGCAATCAAGCCGTAACGTGAAACCCTACCATAAGTTGGTTTAAGACCCACCACACCGCAAAAAGCGGAAGGCTGGCGGATGGAACCCCCGGTGTCGGTTCCGAGGGAGAGGGGCACTTCGTAGGCAGCCACAGATGCAGCTGAGCCCCCTGATGAGCCGCCCACTGCGCAGCTTGGGTCCCAGGGGTTGTAGGGGCAGGGTTGAAAAGCACTGGATTCATTCGACGAGCCAAAAGTGAACTCATCCAGGTTGACTTTACCAACGATCAGCGCCCCAGCAGCCTGCAGTTTGGCAACAGTCGTAGCCGTATAGGGCGGGTAAAAATTGGAAAGAATGCGCGAGGCAGCCGTGGTGCGTACGCCCTCGATGCAGAAAATGTCCTTAATGGATATCGGTACACCGGCCAGCAAACCTGGGTCTTCCCCCGCGCTCACCTTGCGGTCAACTTCCTCCGCTTGCTGGCGTGCCAGGGATTCTGTGACTTCGATGAAGGCATGCACCTTGTTTTCTTCTGCCTGGCTCAGGCTTACGCTATCCAGCACACCGGGCTGGCCATCAACGGCTCTGATGTGACTAAGGGTTTTCTCAAGCACTTCGCTGGCTTTGAGCTCGCCAGAGCGCACTTTTTGTGCGATTTCACGCGCGCTTAATTCGTAGAATTTCATGCCGCACCTCCGCCAAGTTTAGCCACATCCGGCACGGCAATCATGCCATCCTGCGTTTCAGGGGCCAAAGCCAGGATTTTTTCCGGGTTCGGGAAGGCTACCCATTCGTCTGGCCGCGGCTCTGCGCCAAGGCAATCCAAACCATGCGGCTTTTCCTCAACATCCGGGTCAACCTGGATTTCGCTCAGCTCTTTAACGGCTGCGAGCTGGTGGTTAAGTTCTTCACGCAGGTATTCAGCCTCGCTTTCGTCAAGACCCAACGCTGCCAGGGCAACTAATCTATTAAACATCTCAGGAGTAATTTTTTCTGGTCCCATACACACCTCTATTAACGTTCAGATATTATAGCTTGGATAAAGCCCTATCGATCAGGAATACCCACGGAAAATCCATGCCGCCATTATAATCTTTGGTATGCCCCTAGACCCCGACCCAAGCGTGTGGGATTACATCAAGACCCTGCCTGAGAGGCGCAAGCTCCAGAAGCTAAAAGCGCTCGAGTCCGCTCAAGCTAATGCTGAGGCTTCCCCGGTCGACCTGGAACTAAAAGAACCCGCTGGAAAGACACAGGCCGAGCCACCCATTAATGAAGCTCAGGCAGAAGCACATGACAAAAATATTTTGCCAGTCAACCTGTTAAAGTTGGGTGCAAACTGGCAAACATGGGCTTTTCTGGCTGGTATGCTGGTCTACTTGCTTACCCGCTTTATAAAAATCGACCAGTTCCCGATCTATTTCTTCTGTGACGAGGCCATCCAGACCATGTCTGCTTATGACCTGATCCGCAACGGCTTCAGGGATTCGGCTGGCAATTTTCTACCGGCTTATTTCCAGAATGGCGGGCAATACAACCTGGGGCTTTCGGTCTATTGGCAGCTGGTTCCGGCACTCCTGGAACGTTCTGTAGCCATCACCCGCGGTTTTGCCGCACTGGTCACCATTGCCTTCCCCATCAGCCTGGCATTCGCGCTGAAAGACATTTTCAAGTCAAAGCTTTGGTGGCTGGCTCCGCTGGTGGTTTCCGCAATTCCATCCTGGTTTCTGCACTCGCGCACAGCTTTTGAAACCTGCCTGGGTGCCTCCATGTTCGCTCTTTTCCTCTATTTCTATCTCAAATACAGACTGCAGAACCGCAAATTCCTGTACTTGTCCTTAATTTTTGGCGCGCTTGCTTTTTACGCTTACACGCCCATGCAAATGGTGATGTTGGTCAGCGGCTTACTTCTGCTGGTCATTGATTTCCGCTACCATTGGCAGGATAAGGCCACTCTATTGAAAGGTGTACTATTGCTGGGGCTCCTGGCTGCTCCGGACCTTTGGTTTCGTCAAACGCACCAGGAAGCCATCAAACAGCACCTCAACTTGCTACATTCCTACCTACTGGAACCAAGCCTCAGCCTTGGGCAAAAATTCCTACACTTCATTGAGCGCTATCTACGCGGGTTCGACCCCAGTTACTGGTTCCTCTACAACCAGCAGGATCTCACCCGCCACCTGATGCTTGGCTGGGGCCATATGCCCAGCCTCTTCTTCCCCTTCGTCGCCCTGGGGGTTTGGCAAGCCGTAAAGTACTGGAATAAGCCAGAAAATCGTGTCATCTTGGTTGCGTTTTTCGCCGCGCCCAGCGGAGCCGCCCTGGTGGAACCCAGTATTACCCGCCTGCTGATGATGATTGTGCCCTTTGCCTACCTCACCTGCCTCGGTTTAGCCTGGGTGATGGAATTTCTGCAAGCTAAACTCCAGATCCAAAAACCAGTTTTATTGACTGCGGCGGCTTTGCTGGGTCTTTCAAGCGGATGGATGACCTTTGATGCCCTCCGTAACGGCCCCACCTGGTATCCGGATTACACACTTTACGGCATGCAGTGGGGCGGAAAGCAGGTTTTTGGCGAGATCAGGGATTATCTTGCTGTTGACCCCCAAGCCAAGATTATCATCACCCCCTCATGGGCAAATAACACCGATGTCATTGGCCGCTTCTTCCTGGGCGATCCACTGCCTGTCCAGTTCAGCTCCATCAATTCCTTCCTTTCCAACCTGCTGCCGATCGACGAGCAAACCCTTTTTGTGCTCACACCGGAAGAGGTGGATAACCTGCAAAAGAGCGGTAAATTTAAACCGCCGGTCATCCTGAAAATTCTGGACTGGCCTGATGGCCGGCCTGGCTTTTACTTTCTTAAGCTCGATTACGTGGATAACGCCGCAGCTATTTTTGAGCAGGAAGCGATCGAGCTGCGCAAACCGATGACGGATATCGTGTCGCTCCTCGGGCAGCAAGTGCCGGTGGAATTCTCGCGCATCGACATGGCAGAGATAAGTTCTGCCTTCGATGGTGACGAACGCTCTCTCACCCGCACTCTACAGGCTAACCCCTTTGTAATCAAGCTGGATTTTCCTGTGCCCGTAAAGATCAGCGAAGTCATTACCACGGTTGGTTCCCCGGCTACTCAAATCTCCGTGTCTATCACCAGACCTGATGGCAGTCAGGTGGAATACCAAGCCGCGGTGGAGCAGCTTTCCCAAAGTATCCGCCAGGTTCCAGTTGCATTTGGCAAGCCAGAAGAGGTCAGCACGCTTTCTATCAACATTTTGAGTATTGACGAACAGGAGCCCACCCACGTTCACGTGTGGGAAATCAGTCTTAAGCAATAAACAGCCCAAATTCACAGCGAGCACAGCGCGGTGATTCATTTATAAAATCCAGCTCGAAATATCGCCGAATTCTCTTGACCTCAAGGCTGATTCAACATAGAATTCAGGCTGTAGTTAATTTACATTTATCGACAGTTCGCTGATTAAATCACATCATTTTCCGAGAGAAAAGATTATGGATGAATCTCAGCTGAATATCGGAAACGCCCTGGCGAGGTTACGCGGTTTTCTGCCATCCCTTTCCCCAGCTGAAAAAAAAGTAGGTGAATATTCCCTCGAAAAGCCAGACCAGGTTATTAAAATGACCCTGGATGAGATTGCAGCGCAGGTGGGGGTAAGCAATGCCACTGCCCTCCGTTTTTGCTACTCAATGGGTTATGAAAGCTGGCTGGCGTTCAAGTTTGCATTGGTTCAAAGCCTGCCCAACTCTCCCCGATTGGACGGCAACAACCTCAACAAAAAAGACAAAAATGGCGTTATTGCCCGCAAAGTGCTGCTAAGGTCCATGCAAGCGATCGATGATACCCTGTCAATCATCGAAGATGATCAGGTAGACCAAGCCATAATGCTTATCCGCAAAGCGCGCAGGATTCTCATTGTCAGTGCCGGTACATCCGCGCCAATTGCCCAGGAATTACACAACCGCTTCCTGCGCTTGGGCCTTGATTGCCATATGCAGACAGACCCTTACCTTCAGGAAGTGCAGGTTGCACTCTTGGGTCCAAAAGACCTCTTGATTGTCATTTCCCAAACAGGAAATTCAAACGAGTCCAAACAAACCGCCGCTGAAGCCCAGGCGCAGCAAATACCGGTCCTATGCATCACCGGTAATACTTTTTCGCCCATCGCTCAATATGCCGATGTTGTACTGCTGGCAGTGACCCAGGAATCTACAACCGAGACCCTTTCTTCGAGGATTGCACTTTATGCCTTGGTGCATGCCCTCTATGTTTGCCTGGCGATGCGTTCCATGGATAAATCGAAGACCAGGGATAAAAATTCAAAAGTAGTCAAAATTAGAGCGGTCAATCAGTTAAAGGCAAGCGAAAAATCACTTCCGGAGGATTAATGCCAGAACCCGTCATTACAATCAAAGACTTACGTTTCAATTATCGTGGGGTAAAAAAACCCGCCCTCGACGGCATCAACCTGGATGTCAACAAAGGCGAGTTTCTGGTAATTATGGGGCCCAGCGAAGCCGGCAAGAGCACACTGGCCTCAACCATCAATAGTCTCATTCCCAACTTCTTTAATGGCAAATTAAAAGGCGAGATCAACGTGATGGGCCGCGATACCCGCACCCAGAGCGTCGCCCAAATGTCCGAAATCGTGGGCATGGTTTTCCAGGATTTTGAAGCCGAGCTTTTCTCCACTAACGTGGAGCTTGAAGTGGCTTTCGGACCGGAAAACTTCGCTGAGGAATGGGATGAAATCAAGCGGCGCATCGATGAGAACCTGAATTACGTTGGTCTGGATGCCTTCCGCAGAAGGCCGCCTTCCACACTCTCGGGCGGTCAAAAACAAAAGCTGGCCATCGCCTCGGTATTGGCCCTCAAGCCTAAAATCCTGGTAATGGACGAGCCCACCACCGATTTGGACCCAATCAGCAAGATGGGCGTCTTTGAAATCACCCACAGACTCTGCAAACGCGACGATCTGACCCTCATGATCATCGAACACGAAACCGAAGAAGCCCTATTTGCCGATCGGGTAGCGTTCATCAAGGAAGGTAAAATCCTCAAAATCGGCCCGACCCGCGAAGTGCTAACCGATGTGGACACCATGGAGAGCCTGGGGGTCATGCCTCTGGGCATTCCTAAATTCTTCAAACGCATGGGTGCCAGCGAACTGCCCTTGACCCCCGATGAAGGCGTGCGCGCCTTCCAATCCAGCGGCTGGAAAGTAAACCCGGATGCTTTTGAGAAAAAAGTGGCCGAAGAAAAGGCTGCCCTGGCCGCGCTTTCTGAACCACTCATCCAATGCAAAAATCTTGAGTATTCCTACAACAACACTGTTAAAGCGCTTAACGGTGTGAGCATGGACATCTTCAAAGGCGACATGGTAGCGATTGTCGGTCAAAATGGCAGTGGAAAGACCACCCTGGCCAAACATTTCAACGGTCTCTTCATGCCCAAATCCGGAGAAGTATCCGTAAACGGCATCCCAACAAAAGACCAGGGTGTTTTTAAATTAGGGCAGAAGGTGGGTTATGTGTTCCAGAACCCGGACCACCAAATTTTCTCAGAGACGGTATTTGAGGAAGTAGCCTTTAGCCCGCGCCTGCGCAAACTTTCAGAGGAGGAAGTCAAGGTCACCGTCACAGACGCACTTAAAGCCGTAGGCTTGGCCGGCTGTGAAGAGCTGGACCCCTTCTCACTCACCAAGAGCGGCCGCCAGCGCGTAGCAGTTGCCTCCATTTTAGCTGCCAAACCCGAAATCCTGATTCTGGATGAACCCACTACCGGCCTGGATTACGCGGAACAGCGCAGCATGATGAACATGGTTCGCCAGCTGAATGAGAATGGCAGCACCATCATCTTCATCACCCATCATATGTGGGTCGTGGCTGAATACGCCAAACGCGTTTTCGTCATGAAGGACGGGCAACTCTTCCTGCAGGGCACTACCCGCGAAGTATTCGCTCACGCAGATGAGCTGCAGACCGCTTCGCTGCGGCCGCCGCATTTTGTTGAATTTAGCAATAAACTGGGGAACACCTTCCTCTATCCTGAAGAGATGCTTGAATGCATGGAAGGCAAGGAAAACTAATGGATGCCGAACTTTATCTCGATAACAATTCATTTATTCATCGCCTTGACCCCAGGACGAAGATCATTATTTTTCTGCTGAGTTTCGTGGCCATTTTACTTTTCCAAAACCCGCTTTGGATGCTTCCAGTTGCCGTCCTGATCTTCCTGGAATTGTATGTTTCGAAGGCATTTAAGAACATCTACCGCATTCGTGTGCTGCTGATTATCCTCAGCCTCTTCAGCCTGATCCTCTGGAATTTCTTCGCCAGGGGGCAGACGCACTGGTTCCTCTTCGTTTATAAAGAGTCTTTCTTCTACGCCGTTGCCAGGACGCTCCTGATGGTCCTGATGATTTCGGCCGGCGTTGTGCTGATCAGTACCACTCGCAATGAGGAACTTGTGCTGGGTTTGATTAAGCTTGGCGTGCCTTATCGGGTTGGTTTTGCCATCTCTACTGCCCTGCGTCTGGTACCCACCATCGCTTCCAGCACAGTCACCATCAGCCAGGCCCAGCGCAGCCGCGGTTTGGACCTGGATTCTGGTAACCTGATTGAACGCATCCGCAAGTTCCTGCCATTATTAGTTCCTGTCTTTATCTCCACCATTCGTAGCACCAATATTTTTGCGATGGCGCTTGAATCAAAAGGCTTTGGCGCGAGAGAACATCGCACCAACTACCTGCGCCTGAAGATGCAAAAATCCGACTATATAGTGTTAGGCTTTGTCATTGCCTTCGTGATTGCCTCGGTAACCCTCTCCATCATGGGATATGGCAAACTGACCGGTCTCAAGAATTTTTAGGAGCTGCATGGACGCGAAAGAAATCAACCAAATGCTGCCCTGGCTGCTGCGCCGCGAAAATGTGGCCGCCTACCTGGACGGCAAAGTTATCATCGGCGACCGTCGAAAATACCCCTTCGAAAAGGTCTTTGTCAGCTGCAATTCGGTTGAAGAAATTGCCAAAGCGATTGAAGAGATGGTCACCCAGGGCGGCGGCCCCTCCATCGCGGCCATGTACGGCCTGGTTCTGGCGGCCAGGCATTGCGCTGGTAAATCGGAGCGGACCCAGAAAGAAACGCTTGAAGCTGCCCGGCTCAGGCTTACCAAAACCCGCCCAACCAACACCTCGTTGGCCAGATTGCTCGAAAAAACCATGGTTCTGGCTGAAGAGTTTATCGACCAGGGCGCAAACCTTGAGAGCGAATTGCTTAATTGGATCGAAAATTACCGCGATGAGAACTACGAACGCTACGGTAAGGTGGGTGAGTATGGAGCCAGCCTGATTGACGATGGCGACGGCGTGCTGACCATGTGCTTTGCTGAAACTTCATTCCTGCTGAGCCTGGCTCTGGCTAAACGCGCCGGAAAGCGTATTCACGTTTTCACCCCTGAAACCCGGCCGTACCTGCAAGGAGCACGCCTTACCGCGCCCAGCGTGCAGGAAATTGGCGTGCCGGTGCAAATCATCGGCGACAATATGCCAGCCTACGTGCTTTCCCAAGGCAAAATCCAAAAATACTTTACCGCTGCCGACCTGGTGACCCTGGATGGCCATGTAGTCAACAAGATCGGCACCTTCCAAAACGCGATTGCCGCCCATTACCACGGGGTGCCTTATTTCGTTTACTCGGGTGGAGCCGATAATAAGAAACCCGACCGCGCTTCCATTGAAATTGAAGAACGCAATCCGGCTGAATTGAAAAACTGCCGCGGAATTCCCACTACCGATCAGTCCATCGATGCTTATTACCCGGCTTTTGACATCACTCCGCCCCATTTGGTCTCGGGTGTGGTCACACAATATGGTATCCTAAACCCGTATGACCTCAAACGTTACTTTGGAGAAAAGGGACTGGTATGAGATCAGCAATTATTACTGGCACTGGCATTTATGAAATTGCAGGCTACAGTTTTCGGCCCGAAAGTATAGCAACACCTTACGGACCCGCCCAGGTTTTCCTGAGTGAAGATCCGCAGCTGGATCTGGTTTTTCTCGCCCGTCATGGGCTGCAGCATACTACCCCTCCCCACAAAATCAACTACCGTGCCAACATCAAAGCCTTGCAAATGCTGGGTGTCAAGCAGGTTTTAGCGACCTACGCGGTTGGCTCCATCAATCCTGAAATTCCCCCCTTTAGTCTGGCATTGATTACTGATTTTTTGGACTTTACCAGCGGCCGGCCTCTTAGTTTTTTTGATGGCGGCGACAGCGGTCTGGCGCACACCAGCATGGATCAGCCCTTATGCCCAAGTTTAGGGGCAAAAGTATTGGAATTGGCACCCGAGTTCAACCTCACCCTGCGCAAAGAATCGGTTTATGTAGCATCTAATGGGCCCCGATTTGAAACCCCGGCTGAGATCCGCGCCTACGGCAGGCTGGGCGGAGATGTGGTTGGCATGACCTGCGTGCCTGAAGTAGTGTTGGCTAAAGAACTTGGCATTCATTTTGCGGCCGTAGCATTTTCAATTAATTGGGCTACAGGGATAGAGGAAACCATGACCATCGTTGAAGGAGACCGCGGCGACCTGAATAACCGCCTGACGGACTTGTTCATTAAGACTTTAACAAGCGATATCCAATTCACCTGTCGTTGCAAAAGCGCGGCCATGATTTTTCACCCGCCTGTTGAGCGGGGAGAGACCGCCACGAAAGGAGGATAAGCGGGAAGAAGATTTCAATTTCTGGCCTGGTAATTTCTTTTGAAACTTATTTTCAACAATACTATTTATCAAGGAGTAATCAAATGAAAGAAGTATTCAGCATGTGGAAGTACACCCGGATGATCATCCTGGTCGCGCTTTCTGCCGCCATTTATGCCGCCTTCCTGATCGTTTTCAAGGCTGGCATCCCGATCGTCCCTGGAATTACCGAAGTTCGCCCCGCTAACGTCTTCCCACCTGTCTTCAGCCTGCTCTTTGGGCCTGCTGGCGCCTGGGGCGCTGCCATTGGCAACTTCATTGGCGACCTCTTCGGCGGTACCCTTGGAATTGGTTCCATTTTTGGCTTCTTTGGTAACTTCTTCCTCGGTTTCATCCCCTACAAACTGTTCGGTTCCGTCTTCGGTTTGGTTCCTGCGAACGATATGTCTCAGACCACCAATTCCGGCAAGAAACTGTTGGCCTTCGAAATCATCACTCTGGTGGCTTCGGCGGCCTGCGCCATCATCATTGCCTGGTACCTCGACCTGACCAAGATTGTGCCCTTTGCCTTCCTCTCCATCACCATCACTCTGAACAATTTTGCAGCCGGAGTGGTCCTAGGGCCCATCCTGCTCTCCCTGCTCTTCCCACGCGTAAAGCGCTGGGGCTTGATCTGGACTGACATCATGAAGAAAGAAGATGTTGCTCCTGGCTTCGGCAAGGGGCTCGGTGCCATCCTGATGATTGTCGGATCCCTGGGCGGTTTGATTGTCGGCGTTTTGGTGGCTACAGGTGTCTCCGGCCAGACCCTTTTGGGCTTTACTGGTGAACAGGGTCAGACAGCCGTTTGGTTGGCAGTCCTGCCCTTCCTGGCACTCATCATTATTGCCAGCTTGATGCTCTCCGGCCGCGAACAATTCGTTGAAGAAGTGGACGAAGATTAATTTCAGTCTGATTTATAATCTGAAGAGGTGAGGTCTAATCCTGATCTCACCTTTTCCTTAAAAGGAGTCCGCATGGAAGAACAGCTTGAGCGCCTTGATACCCTGATTACCGGTGCCACTCTTTTGACCATGGATTCACAACGCCGTTTGATCGAAGACGGCGCATTGGGAATTCGCGGTGAAAAGATTGCCTGGGTGGGTGCCCGGGCAGAATTACCCGAGGTGGTTGAAGCCCGCGAAAGATTGGAGATGCCCGGTAAGGTGCTGATGCCAGGCCTTATCAACACGCATGGCCACATCGCCATGACTCTCTTCCGCGGTTACGTGCACGACGTGGCGTTGGAGGCTTGGCTCGCAAAAATCTGGAAGGTGGAAGCCCAGACAGTCTCAGATGAAAACGTAGAAGCCGGTGTGAAACTGGCGCTGGTCGAGATGCTGCGTTCAGGAACTACCGCTGCTGCTGACATGTACTTCCAATTCCCAACCGTCTGCCAGACGACCTCTGAAGCTGGTTTCCGCTTGTTCAACGGCCCCAGTTTTGCCATCATCCCAGGCTTCGAGGTAAAGAAAAACGTCTACTATGAAGCTGCACTCGAGATGCTGGACATAGTAAAAGGCTACCCGCTGGTGCACCCCTGTGTTCAGGCACATGCCATCTACACTGCCAGCCTGGCCGTGCTGGAGGAAATTGAACGTATCAAGGCAGAAAGAGACCTCATATTCGTGACCCACGCGGCCGAATCCTTAGGTGAAATGCAGCAAGTTCGGGAGCTTTACCAAAAGACGCCCATCGAGGTACTCGATACGGTCGGGCTCTTGGATCGCAATACCCTTCTGGCGCATGCAGTACATTTGAATGACGCCGAATTGGATCTGCTGGCTGAGCGCGGCACCTCGGTTGCCCATTGTCCGCAATCCAATCTCAAACTTGCCTCGGGCATTGCCAGGGTGGCCGAAATGCTCAAACGCGGCGTCAATGTGTCTTTAGGTACCGATGGCACCGCCAGCAATAACGACCTGGACCTCTTCCACGAAGCCCAAACAGCCGCCCTGGTGCAGAAGGCCATAAGCAAAGACCCAACCGTCCTGCCGGCTGAAGAGGTGGTGGCTATGCTCACCATCAATGGCGCGCGTTCCTTTGGGCTCGAAGATAAGCTCGGATCGCTGGAAGTGGGCAAACTCGCTGATCTGACCGTGCTGGATTTTGAGTCAGCAAATCTGACGCCTTGCTATGACATTTACGCTCACCTGGTGTATTC
>WOZB01000217.1:0-4355 GCA_011620445.1 Anaerolineaceae bacterium
ACCAATCGAGGAAGTGGATATGCTTTCCGAGGTGGTTCTCTGAGATCAGCCTTTTTATTGAGTGGAAAAATGCATCCTCCTCAGTGCCGCTCATGGCAGCATGCCAGCGAGGCGTCAGCAGGATGAGGTCCTGCATGCCTTGTTTGTTGACCAGATAATTCAAAAGCTCCAGGGCTTCAGCCAGGCCTTTGTTAGGGTCCGGACGATGCGCATGCAGAAGGATGCGGTGCTTGCTGGGATCAAAAGGCAACCTGGAAAGCAGGGTGTTTTGCTCCAAAGAAATTGGCTTATAAACCAGCGGATCTATCCCGTTAATTACGACATGAATACGTTCTGCCAAGCCATCCACAACTCTACCGGCAGTCGCTTTGATGACAGCTGCTGAGTAAGGGGAGACGCAAATAATCTCATCAGCCTGGTTAATAAAACTACCCAAAATCGACTCGGGGTAATAATTATCACGAAACGATAGGATTGTAGGCACCCTGGTTTGAAGCTGAGGTAGCAAGAGTTCCCCATCATGAATATAGAAACGCTCAGCCCAAACAAGGTGGCGGTTGATTTCCTCTACGATCAGGGCAAGGTCAGGCGGGGTTACTGCATAAGGAGCGGGAAATGGCTGATGAAATGGCAAAACCGGCCAAATTTCCAGGTTTTGATCGATTGGAAAAGGTTCCATTTGGTGAGGTAACTGAGGGCAAAGAATGCGAACCTGATGTCCCTTGGAAGATAGGTAGCGCGTCAGGTTCATTAAATGCTTTGACGCTCCCCCGCTCACCAGATCCGGAAAGATCGGATTGATGCTGAAACACAGGATATGCATGCATGGATTCTAACCTACTGATAAAATAGTGCCAATTCTGGAGGCGTAATGGATACTTCAACTTATGATTCAATCATCATCACAGACTTGGTCACCAGCGGCATCATTGGGGTCAAGCATCCTGAGCGCGATAACCCGCAAAACCTTCTTCTCAACATCACGCTCTACAAGGATTTGAACCGTGTTGGCGAAAGTGATGAGATTACCGATACTGTCAATTATTCTTCTGCTTCCAAAATGTTGATTGCTGAAGTTGCCACGCTTGCTTACCATACGGTGGAAGCCTTAGCTGTACACCTTGCCAAGCTGTTGCTGCAAACCTACGAGATTGATGCCGTTCGAGTGCGCGTGGAAAAACCGAAAAAAGTGAGCCAGACTACTCGGGTCGGCGCAGAGGTCTTTCGGACTCGTTAGGTAACTATACGAGGAATCCTTAATCCAAATTACCGATTATTAGAAATCCGGTTCAAGAACTCTATTCTGGTCTGCAATCGAGTTCTGAAGGCTCCAAGCATTGCAGACGTCGTCATCGACGCTTCCTGTTTCTTAATGCCGCGCATGGCCATGCACATGTGTTGGGCTTCTATTACCACAGCGACCCCCTGGGGTTTAACCTGCTCGTTGATAAATTCAGCAATTTGCTGTGTCATTCTCTCTTGAACCTGTAACCTATGCGCAAACATATCCACAATTCGGGGTATTTTGGAAAGGCCGATCACTTTTCCGTCTGGTAAATAAGCGATATGAGCGTGGCCAAAAAATGGGAGCAGGTGATGCTCACACATGCTATAAAACTCAATATCGTTGACTACAACCATCTGGTCATAATCGACGTTAAACAAGGCTCCATTTATCAGCTTTTCTGGATCCTTGGAATAGCCGTCCATCAGTTCGTCGTAAACCTTCGCTACCCTTTGCGGGGTTTTGAGCAAGCCTTCACGTTCAGGATCTTCTCCAATGCCAATGAGAATTTCCCTGGCGGCATCCTCGAGTTTCTTAATGTCGACTGCACCATCGATTGCTGGTTTTTGAGAGTCATTTGCCATCTTCACCTCACCGAATTAGCTTAACGTAACGGGCAGAAAATTACAAGATCTGGAAAAAGCCAGGAACAAAAAAGCAGCCGAAGTAAGCGGCTGCCTTTGCATTTCATGGCAATTTCATCCGACGACCGGGTCAATCAGACCGTAAGTGCCGTCACGCCGTTTGTAGAGGACGTTGATTTTGTTGGTCTGGGAATTGAAGAAGACGAAGAAGTCTTCGTGACCCAAAAGTTGCAGTTGCTCGAGGGCTTCCTGTTCGTCCATGGGTGTCAATTGGAAACTCTTGCGGCGAACAATCATAGGTTCCAGTTGTTCGACTTCTTCAACTTCTTCAGTCAAATCAGCCACACCTTCTTGCTTCTTAGTCCAGTGCTTGCCTTTAAAGCGATCGATTTGGGATTTCATTTTGTCAACGGAGGCATCTATGGCGCTGTAGATGCTTTCCGCGCGTTCTTCAGAGCGGAGTATAAAACCCCTTCCCCTAATAGTAATCTGGGCAATAGAGCGGTCGGACAAATTTCTTGCTGATTTTGCAGTCGCTAAATCCACCCGGCATTCACCGATTTCATTCAGGAATCGCTCCAGTTTTCCGACTTTTTTAGTTACATAATCATTCAAACGATCAGAGAGTTCAATATCTTTCGTGAATACATCCATTTTCATTGCCATGTGAACCTCCTGAGATTTTTTTAAATTATACATGTTTTGAAAGTCAATGTTAACTATGTTAATTTCTGATAGAAGCTTTGGCGAGTGTAATGGCATAAATGTTTTCGAATCCGGCAGTTTGGAGGGCTTTGGACGCTTCGGTGATCGTAGCCCCTGTAGTAAATACATCATCGACCAGCAAAACACGCAAGTTATTTCGCCTGGGTAATTCCGAGAGGAAAGCTGATCTGACGTTTTCAAAGCGTTGTTCCCGTGTAAGGGCTACCTGGGAATGGTTTTCCTTGACTCTAACCAAGCTGCGATGATCATGCTCCCAGCCGAAATATTTTGCGATTGGTTTTGAGAGCAAGGCAGCCTGGTTGTAACCGCGTTCCTGGAGTCTTTCTTCGCTTAATGGGACAGGCATAACCACGTCAATCTGCCAGTTCTTGTTTTTGAGCAACATGATCATTCGCTGGGAAAGGATCTCCCCGAGCCAGAAATTATTCTGGTATTTCATGGCATGGATGGCAGATCTCAGACTGCCTGCGTAAACGCCATAGGATATCATCTCCGTATATGGATGATCACCTTCCAGGCAGCGGGTACAAACTCCTGGTTTTGCCAGGCTGAGGCTGCAGTATCGACAAGTTGGCTGCTTGATTGGGGTAATTGCAGCGAGGCATTCTGAGCAAAATATTTCACCCTCCTTGCCGCAAGCCGCGCAAGCTGGTGGAAAAATCCAATCAAGAGCAGTCCTGAGAAACGTTGAAACCTTGGTCGGAGATTCTTTTTTCACGGTGACTCTTTGGGTTGTTCCCAGGACTCTTTAAGGGATAACCGTTGGGGTGATTGCCAGTGTACTTCGGTAAAACAGCTGAATTGCTGGCCAGAACAAAGAAAATAAAGTGAAGAGTACCAGAAAGACCAGGACCACGATCAGAAGGTATTCAAAAGGACCCCAAGTAGCCTTATTCTGCTTTTTCAATGAAGCCTCTCCAATTCATTTTGCGTAATCAAATTCAATTATAATGATTAAAAATGAGCGTAGATTTTCTACTGTAAGCATAGCATAATCGATCTATACTCTATCTATAATGGTCACAAAAGGAGAAAAATGGATGATATTCTAGATAAAGTTGTCAGCCAGCAAGATGCTTTCAAGAACTTGGTAAGCAAGATTCCTGGTTTTAAAGGCTATATAGAACGGGGAAACCGCCGGATGGCTGATAAGCTATTACGGGAATCAGTCTCAAAATCCTTCGAAACTCAATATCAACGCCTCTCATCGATTGAGCGCGAGTTGATCTCTAATGGTGAACTTGCCTATGTCGACGACGTTGAAGGTGCTGCCATAAAGATCAGGCAGTTTATTGACCGCGTGCGCACTGCTGCCTACGGTTATGCTGGTATTTTTGATGCCATCAAAATCAACGAAGCTGAACTCGCCAATATTTATCAATATGATAATTACCTGCTTAGCCTGGAAGAAACAGTTTCACATGCCATCGACAACATCGAAGCCTCAGTGGGAAGCGATGGCCTGCCAGCTTCAATCAAACACCTGACCAAAATTGCCCAAGCAGCCTTGGAGGCCTTTAACAAGCGGACCAAGATCATGCAGGGCATTGAAAAATAATTGAGATCACGGAGGAATTAAAATGGCTCGTATCTTTGATGTTGTCGAATATGCAAGCGAGATGCGCGATGAAATCGTTCATCGCTTCCCTGAAACAGGCGATATGGACATCCGTATCGGATCCCAAGTTATCGTTCGTGAATCCCAGGCGGCTGTGTTCTTCCGCGACGGCCGTGCGCTGGACGTTCTTGGACCTGGCCGT
>WOZB01000217.1:4365-11974 GCA_011620445.1 Anaerolineaceae bacterium
TTGTTGACCAGCCTGGTTGGCAAACTCTTTGGCGATCGCACCCCCTTCCCTGCTGAAGTCTACTTTGTCTCCATGCGGGAATTTAGCGATGAAAAGTGGGGCACACCACAACCAATTATCGTTAAAAATCCTGGTGTAGGTCTTGGAATCGCCTTACTGCAGGGTTTTGGAACTTTCAGCTTCCAGGTAAATGACCCTCAACAATTTGTGGCCCAAATTGTGGGTGTAACCAGTTCCCTTTCTTCCGCGGATATTGAAGCACGCTTGCGGGCTATGCTCTTATCCAAATTGGCAGACCTCTTAGGTGAAACCGCCAAGAAGAGCAATGTCATGGAGTTGATTGGCCTTACAGAAGAACTCAGTGCTGCTGTACGCGCCAAAGCCCAGGATGACTTCCTGGCAATTGGCCTGTTGTTGAAAAGTTTCTACGTTGCCAACCTCAAACCATCTGATAAATCTGCTGAAGAACTGCGGTCAATGGGTATGCTGGACATGCAAACCTACTCACAGCTGCAGGCAGCGGATGCCATGCGTGATGCCGCTAACAACCCGAACGGTGGAGCAGGTTTGACCGCTGGCATCGGTGCTGGAATGAGCATAGGTAGTGTCATGTCTGGTACCCTCCAGAATATGCAACAGAATCAATATTCCCAACAGGGTGGCAATTATGCTGCTGCCACCCCCGATGTAATGACGCTTGAAGAAGCCGCACAAATTCTTAAAGTTAGCGCAGAAGACGTCATGAGCGCTATTTCTGCTGGTGAGCTCAAAGCCCGCAAGATTGGCAGTGCTTATCGGATCAGCAAAGAGGCCTTAAACAGCTACTTACGTGGCGAATAATCCGCTAAAGATGGCAATGCCTGGAGAAATCCAGGCATTGTTTGTTTAAAAAGCAAACGGGGCAAGCTTGTGTTGCCTCGTTTTGACTCAAATTCACATGAAAATTTGAATTAAGCTTTAAGAACTTCCTCGACTGCCTTCACGGCGTCATCTACCGATTGGATCTTACGGGCATCTTCGTCTGAAATATTGATATTGAACTTCTCGCAAAGACCATCGACCAGGAAGAACTGATCCATGGAATCAGCTTTCAAATCTTCCACAAAACGAGTTTCTGGTTTGATATCTTTGCTATCAATTTTCAATACATCACTGATTACTTCTTTTACTTTGTCAAAGACTTCGTTTTCTTGCATTGTTACCTCACATCATTTGCTTGAAATTAAGCTGAATTATAAACTCTAATTGACAAAGCATAGGTGAACATATAAGATTTAAGTATGCAATCACACCTGCCCATTCAGCGTCGAAAGGATGAGCACCTCCGAATCGCACTTGAAGAAGACGTCTCTTCTGGTTTGACAAGCGGTTTTGACGGGATTACCCTCATGCATCAAGCGCTGCCTGAGGTTGATTTGGCTGAGATTGATATTTCCACCAATTTTCTAGGCCACCAGCTCGATGCACCTATCCTGATTTCCTCCATGACAGGCGGCACAACTGAGACTGCCAGGCTTAATCAAATTCTGGCTGCCGCGGCTGAAAACTGCAACGTTGCTATTGCTGTCGGTTCTGTACGAGTTGGCATTGAACACCCTGCAAGTGCTGAAACATACAACTTAAGGAAGTTGGCTCCCCACGCTTTGATTTTTAGTAATCTTGGCGCAGTACAACTCAACTATGGTTTTGGTCTGGATTCGTGCAAGAAGGCTATCGAGATTGCTGGCGCGGATGGCATTTTTCTACATCTAAACGCTTTACAAGAAGCTCTGCAATCAAATGGGGATCTCAATTGGTCAGGGATACTTAAAAAAATCGAAGAAGTTGCACACGGGCTTAAGCAACCTGTGTTGGTCAAAGAAGTTGGGTGGGGAATAAATCGTCAGACCTTCAAAGCCCTTGAGAATGCAGGTGTTGCCGCCGTTGACATCGCCGGCGCCGGAGGGACTTCATGGTCACAGGTGGAAATGTACCGGCAGGATGATCCCAAACTGCGGCGCATCGCATCAGATTTTCGAACGTGGGGCCTCACGACGGTTGATTGTTTGGCTGAAATCTTTAAAGATGGCCAACCTGGAATTCCAGTAATCGCTTCAGGCGGACTGAGAAATGGCATTGACCTGACCAAAAGCCTGGCACTGGGGGCAAGCCTGGGAGGATTCGCGCGCGCGCTACTACCAGTTGCTAATGTTAGTTCAGAAGCCCTGATCGCAGAACTTGAGATGATCAAAAGTGAACTAAAAATTGCCTTGTTTGCTTGCGGAGTACCTGATATTGATACCTGCAGCCAATCAATGATCTTCAGCCGGAATGATTGTTGAATTTTGAGTAAATCGATAAACCCCCATTACTATTCCGAAACCAATCCAATAGTAAGGTAAGCCAAAAGTATCCATGCTAAAACCTTCCAGAACAAAGCTGATTGACAATAGAATACCAATCAAACCAACAACGCTTGTTAACCTATTTCTGGATTCCGAATCTAACGATCCGGCCATTTTTATATGGCCATAAAACCAAGTAAAGAAAGCAGCAAATCCGATAATTCCAGTTTCAGCAAGGATTCTGATCCACAAGTTCTTGGGGTTAGCCACGTTATTGTTCATTAGTACATAACGCAGAATTTCTGGTAATCCGTACCCAAAGGATGGCAAATTCCCAAGAAAATAAAATCCTGCATTACCTAAACCAACCCCTAATAACGGAAAGGATAGAAAAGTTATAAAAGCGGTCTGCCAATAAATGAATCTTTCTGCAAGTTCGAGCCTACTTGCCCAGGCCAAAATTCCTTGCTCCCTGATTTGTGTAAGATTAAAGAAATTTGCCATACGGGTTGGCTCCACTATTGTCAGTAATTTCAGTATCAGAAAACTTATAAAAAGAATCAAAGAAACTACTAATAACCAAAAGAGTGAGTTGAGAATCGCGTTTTTTGATAGTGACTGGGGTTTCTTCGATGAGAAGAATTTATTGAATGCTTTCCTTTTCAATTGATCTGCTTTTCGAATAATAAGAAAGCCTATCATGGCAATAGCCGTCAACCAACCAATTCGAGAAAGGGATGCAAAAAGACTGAAGAAACCACCAAACAAAAGCAATAGTTCAAGTGAAAATTTTTTGAATATTCGAAATTTATATATACTCTGACCTTTCAAAACCAGGCCAAACCAGATAGGTAAATATAAGATATTTACCTGATGAGCGAGCCATGAGGGCTCATAAGCAAAAGCGTTAACACGCCTTTCGAATAATCGTCCAGACGAAGACACGAGACTTTGGAGGGATTGCAACAAATCCGGGTAATTCTGAAAGAGTTTCCAGGATGCAAACTGCAGAATACTGGCCACAATAATAATTACACCGCCAATATTGATACAAGCAATGGAAAATTTTAGTGAATTTTCATCGCTAATAAAAAGGTAAGTGGTAATGTAAAATAAAATTCCTACGCCGAGCGTCGTAAATGACTCGAAGTTATTCATGAGAGGATTATCACTTCGATAGCCAGGTAATAACCTAAAAGCCGCCAATGCTGTTGAAAACAAAGCTAAAAGAAAGAACAAAAAAACGGGAACCACTTGGGTTGGAACGGACTTTGGCTTGAATATGCGTGGCAGAAAAAATGTAAAGAACAAGACAGCCAGAGGTAGAGCAGAAAGCGGCGCAACCATAGAGCCGCGGAAAAGCTTCGCGACAAGTGGAAAACTTGTGAATGGAAGAAAGATAAGCAATGAACCCCACAGGATTTTATTTATGAAACCAAGGGCATTGTCAGTTTTCATCTAATTTTTCATCCGTCGGATATCAATGAAAACTATTCCTACCACTATTCCGATGATCATTCCACTTAATGCCATCATGCCTTGACTAGTTGATGTGGGAGTTACCGGTACACTTGCTGGAACATATTGACTAACAATGATGTATGGAGTTAACCCTAGCGTCTTAGATTCTTCGGCTGCCAACACTTTGGTAGCTTCCTCAAGTTTGGCCTCAGCAGATTGATAAGTCAGTCCTTTACAAAAAGCTTCTTCGGTCACATTAGCTGGTTTGTCTTCAGTATTACTTGGGTTTGAAGGAAAACAAGCTTCCAAAAATGCCAGTTGTTGCTTGGCTTCAGCAGCAGCCAGCACATGTGATTTTGCCTCCAATAAGGTTTCAAACGCAATCTTGGCCCAGTTTGAGGCAATCCGCGTTGCAATTACAGGATCATTGCCACGTACTTTAATAATCGTGCTCATTAATTGGCGTTCGATAGAAGCCGTGGATTTCAGTTCCTTAAGTGTCAACTGGTTCCCTGAGTTCACTTCTTGAGATAGAAGTTGATCTACAATCTTCGGGTTAAACATTAACTCACCAATATAGTTCAGTTGGGAATCGACCATAATTTCCGTGATGATCGGCCTGTCTTCCTTAAGATCAATATTAACGGTTAAAACTGCTTTTGCTTCATAGGTGGGAGGTAACAAGAAGCCTGAAAGATAACCTATCAATCCTCCAAGTACAACTATAAGAAAAAATGAAATCCAGGGATACTTTCTGGAGATTTGCTGAGTCCAATTTGATTGTATTGCTTTGCGAGAATCAGTATTAACGTCCATTTTTCAACCCATATTCTAACATGTGGTGGTTAGGCTGTTTGGTGCAAAATTCCTGCCAAGCTCAAAATCAGATGTTACAATGCAATTATGATGATTAAAAAGCAAATAATCACCAATTCTTTGGTTAAAACCCACAATAAATTGGCAGAGTCCCCTGTATGGAGCATCAAAGAGCATGCGCTCTATTGGACGGACATTGAAGAAAAACAGATCTTCCGCTATGACCCGCAAACTAAACAATTAGTTTCCTTTGAACTTCCTTGCAAGGTAGGCAGTATGGGTCTGATCGAGGATGGCGGCATGGTTTTAGCCGTAGAGGATGGTTTTGCCTTATGGGACGGTAAATCCAGAACCTTTGAAATGATCCACCAAACCATTCCCGACCAATCACCCTGTATGATGAATGATGGTAAGGTTGATCCGATGGGCAGGTTCTGGGCAGGCTCAAAAGGTCCCAAAGGACTTGCTAACTTGTGGTTCCTGGAAAAGCAAAATAAAGTGCAGAAAGTTTTAGCTGGACTTGGCATATCCAATGGCCTGGATTGGGATTCAAAGACCTTTTATTTCACGGATTCGCTGGATGCCAGGATTTACCGCTATGATTACGATTCGTTCTCAGGACAAATTCAGAATCCATCGGTCTTTTTTGAGAGTCCGATCGGCGTTCCGGATGGTTTAACCTTGGACTCTCAAGGTAATCTGTGGACGGCTATCTGGGACGGTTGGAAAGTTCTGCAACTCTCCCCTGCTTCTGAAATTTTGCAGGAAATCGAGTTGCCAGTTCAACGGCCATCCTCAGTCTGTTTTGGCGGAGGATCGCTCCGTACGCTTTTCATTACTTCCGCGAGCGTAGACTTGAGCGATGATGAGCTGGCAAAACAAAGCCTGGCCGGTGATATCTTTTCTTTTGAATCTGAAATTCCCGGCAAACCCTGCAGTTATTACTTAAGATAATAGTATACTACGCGCAATTAAACTGTATTAAGTGGTATGCTCCTGGCTAATTATCATCTTCAACTTCACCTGATTTATCAAAACGCATCCGATCATTGGTGTCAAGAATCCGTTTGCGCAATCGCAGGCTTTGGGGAGTAACTTCCAACAATTCATCGGTTGCCAGATATTCGATCATTTCATCCAGGCTGAGGGACCTGGGGGTGGTTAGGCGAATTTCGATATCCTTATTTGACTGGCGCATATTGGTCAGATGTTTCTTTTTGGCGATATTAATCGACAAATCCTGTGGCCGGGGAGTTTCACCCACCACCATGCCCTCATAGACGGGAACTCCAGCACCGATAAAAAGCGTACCGCGTTCTTCTGCGTTTTTGAGTCCATAGGTTGTAGAAACACCGGATTCCCTGGCGACGATAGAACTGGTTTGGCGATTTTCGATGGCATCCTCCAGAGGTTGCATCCCAACAAAGAAACTATTAAGAACCCCTCTGCCACGCGTAACTGTGAGGAAACGATAACGGAAACCTAACAGGCCGCGGGTAGGCATGCTGTAGGTCAGATGGACCGTATTATCCGGGTTGGTGCCCATTGAGAGCATTTTTCCACGGCGCTGGCCAAGCATTTCAACCACCGGACCGACATAATCTGGATCAACATCCACATGCACTTCTTCAAATGGTTCCAATTTTGTGCCGTCAGGACCTGTTACTACAATGGCTTCTGGGCGGGAAACCTGAAATTCATATCCTTCCCGGCGCATCGTCTCAATCAGGATGCCCAGGTGCAATTCACCGCGACCTGAGACCAGGAATGTGTCCTTTGAATCCGTACTTTCAACCTTTAGGGCAATATTGGTTCTCAGTTCAGTCTGCAGGCGTTCGGCTAATTTTCTGGAGGAACTCCACTTGCTTTCCTGACCTGCAAAAGGTGATGTATTAATGCCAAAAGTCATCTGCACAGTGGGCCGCTGAACCGTGATAAGAGGCAAGGCAATGGGATTCTCAACATCAGCGAGGGTTTCCCCGATTTCAATATCTTTCAGGCCACCGATGGTGACAATGTCTCCAGCTTCAACTTCCTGGACAGGAACTGAGTCGAGACCCTGGAATGCGAAGACATAACGTGCCTGGATCTTTTCCATGCTGCCGTCATGATGGATGCGCTGCAGGAAATCTCCCGTATGGAGAACGCCAGCGTGGATTCTGCCGATAGCTGTAGCACCGGTGTGTTCTTCATAACCAAGATTGGTTACCAGCATCTGGAAAGGTGCGTCCCGATCTGCGATAGGGCCCGGAATATGATCCAAAATGCTTTCAAAAAGGATTTGAAGGTCGTCACCCAGGTCTTGTGTAAGACCAGCACGGCCTTCCAAACCGTTACAATAAACGATCGGAAAGTCCATCAGCTTATCATTAGCCCCAAGCTCAACAAATAAGTCAAAGGTGTCATTAAGGGCCCGATCAGCATCTGCGTCCTTGCGATCCAGTTTGTTGATCACAACAATGGTTTTCAGGTTCTTGGCAATAGCCTGCTTGAGTACGAAGCGGGTTTGAGGTTTGGGACCTTCCGCAGCATCTACCAGCAACAACACACCATCAACCATGTTCATGATACGTTCAACCTCACCGCCAAAATCGGCATGGCCGGGCGTATCCACGATGTTAATCTTGACCAACTTACCCGTTTTAGGGTCAGGGATGGTAATGGCGGTATTTTTAGCCAGGATGGTTATCCCACGCTCGCGTTCCAAATCGTTGGAATCCATTACCCTGACGGCTACCTTCTGGTTTTCACGGAAGGTTTTAGCCTGCCGCAATAATGAATCAATTAAAGTAGTTTTGCCATGATCAACATGGGCGATAATGGCTAAATTACGTATATCAGTTCTCTCTGTAAACATCTTTTCTCCAAAAATAAAAAGGACCCGGTTTCCCGGGTCCTCACTAGCGCTACATCCCAATAACTCCATGGAAATAAGGCGGTCTTTTTACCCGGTCTTCTTTATACTTGACGGCATTTTTTAGTCGCTCAATAGCTGAGTGTTGTTTGCC
>WOZB01000217.1:12074-13394 GCA_011620445.1 Anaerolineaceae bacterium
GGTCTTGGCTTTATTGCCGAGAATGAGCATATAAGCTGCCAGGTGCACGCAGTGGTAACGATAGTCTTCTGGGCCAATTCCGTGCAGCATTTCTACGGCTTCACGCAGTTCCAGCGCATTACCAACAGCGCAGCCCAGGGGCTCGTTCATAGGGGTGAGTACAGCAATTACTTTACGCTTGCTCAGTTTACCGATGGCTACCATCACCTCGGCAAGCTCTCGGGCATCCTTGAGGGTTTTCATGAAAGCGCCTTTGCCCACTTTTACATCGAGGACAATGGCATCAGCTCCAGCGGCTATCTTCTTGCTCATAACCGAGGAAGCAATCAAAGGTATCGATTGCACTGTGCCTGTGACATCCCTGAGAGAGTACATCTTGCCATCGGCTGGCGCAAGATCAGCGCTTTGACCGGTGAGCACGATGCCGTGATCATGAAGTTGTTGAATAAACTCTGCGGGTGAGAGGTCAACCCGATATCCAGGGATCGATTCCAATTTATCCAGCGTTCCACCACTGAAACCCAAACCACGGCCAGACATCTTTCCAACCGGCAGCCCACAAGCAGCCACGATTGGAGCAACCGTGATCGAAGTCTTATCTCCAACGCCACCTGTCGAATGCTTATCCACGGCAATCTTGACCGCTTTACGCAAATCCAAGGTATCGCCTGAATGCGCCATTGAAAGTGTAAGCGCGGTGATTTCTTTGAGATTCATGCCATTAAGCAGAACTGCCATTGCCCAGGCAGACATCTGATAATCCGGAATGCTGCCTGCGACATAGTTTTGAATCAAAAAATCTATCTCTTCAGCGGAGAGAGTTTTTCGATCCCTTTTTTTTATAATAATGTCAACGGCTCGCATTTCAAATCCTGTAATCCAGATTACTTCAAGCTAATTCCAACCTTTCGGTGAGGTTCTTCGCCGAAGGATTCAGAGCGTACTTTGTCGTTCTTACGCAATTCCATATGGATGATACGACGTTCGTTAGCCGGCATGGGTTCCAGATAGAGTTTACGGCCGGTTGAAACGACCTGGTCGGCCATCCTGCGGGCAAGTTTTTGAAGTTCTGCCACTCTGCGGGCTCGGTAGTTTTGAACATCCAATTGGATTTGCACCCATGAGCCAAGCTTCTTGCTGGCGATCAGGCTGGCAATGTACTGAATGGCATTCAATGTTTCTGACCGGCGGCCAATAAGAAAACTCAGATCATCACCCTCGATGTTAATGGCGATGACAGGTTTTTCTTCACCTTCAGGAATAAATGTTTTGGCAGAAACTGAAGCCTGCACACCCATTTGGTCTAGCAGATCTTCAACC
>WOZB01000170.1 GCA_011620445.1 Anaerolineaceae bacterium
GCTTATCGTTTCAAATTATATGTCAGGTAATATTGCCGTGTTTCCGCTTGAGGAAGATGGCAGCATACTGCCGATCCGGCAAAACATCCAGCATTTGGGCTCAGGCCCGCATCCTCTCCGCCAGCGCTCAGCCCATGTCCATTCCGTAGTCAGTGATCCGCTTTTGCCGCTCGTTCTGATTCCTGATCTGGGCTTGGATTTGCTGGCTGCCTACGACTTCACTGATCCAATTGAATGCCTGGTGAGGAATGAAGCGTGCGATTTGCACCTTGACCCTGGCGATGGCCCGCGCCATGCGGTTTTTTCGAACGATGGGCTGGCGCTTTTTGTGATCAATGAATTGAGCAACACCATCAGCGTCTTCACCCGCGAAACTAAAAATAGTGTCTTCAGTCTGCAGCAAAAAATCAACACGCGCAAACATAACGAGGGAGAATCCAGCGCGGCAGATATCCGATTATTGCCGTCAGGGCGTTTCTTTTACGTTTCCAACCGCGGCGCGGATACAATTACCTGTTTCAAAGTGGACGCGAAAAGCAATAAGCTTTCTTTTGTGCAGGAGGTTTCTTCGGGCGGTCGTATTCCGAGAAATTTCACCGTTTCCAGGGATGGGAGCTTTTTGGTGGTCTGCAATCAGGATAGTGATAATGTGGTCTCGTTTAGAGTTGATCAGGCCTCAGGCATTATCACAAAGCAAGATACAGTCACCGTTCCTACACCAGTTTGCGCCTTACTGATGGATTAAAACTGCTCTGCGATGCAGAGCAGCGTGTGGCAGTAAGTATCGCGGATTTTCTTTTCTCGAGATTAGGCCCAAAAAATGCCTGGGTTGCCGAACAGCGCGCTCAGGGCTAATCCTCAGGCTATTTTGACATCCGGATTGAATTACGGGAGAAAAGTTTATGGTTGCCAACCGTTGTGAAAAAGCCTTTTTCAGCGGTGCGGGCTTCCTCCACAGTGATGAAGACATCAGGCGCTTCAGTGTGGACGATACGCATCAAATCTTCCATCTGTTTGCGTTGGACGGTAATGTAAAGCATCTGTACCGACCCTGTTTTGCCTTCGCCGCGGAAAATAGTCACGCCGTAACCTTTTTCGCGTAGGCTACAGGCCAGATCTGTTTTTGTTTCAAGCAGGAAAATTTGAACCATGTAAATGCCGATGGCGAGCTTTTGCTCGACCAGCATGCCGATGTAGTTTCCGCAAGCGAAGCCGGCCGCGTAGCCTAAGTAGGCGGTCGGGCTCGTGAGGTTTTGGACCAGCTGGCCGATGACGACGACCCAGATGAGCACTTCGAAAAAACCCAGGACGGGAGCAAGTTTACGAAGGCCGCGGGAGACTGAGATAATACGTATGGTACCGAGCGTCACGTCACAGATGCGGGCAAAAAAGATGATCAGGGGCAGAATTACCCAGGCATACCAGTCAAAGTTTGTGGTTTGAAGAATTTCTAGCATTGTCAGGTCCTCTTGTGGTTTTTGGTTCTATTTATATCACGGTTGGAATTTTGGGCAGTTTGGGTAAAGCTGGTGAGGATTACGATGGCTACTATGGTTGGACCATATTAGACAAGACTCAAAAACCCCTCATTCACCGCAAGCGGTCCCCCTTCCTCTCGATGGGAAAGCCTGTCAGTATAAAAAAACAGGCGGAGGGAAACTCCGCCTGTTTGACAGTCATTTTTGGCTTTAGGCCATTTCATATTCTTCGGCGCTGATATGATCAGCAGGAACCTGCAGAGCGTGTAAAGCCTTGACCATGGCTTTCATCATGGGCAGCGGACCGCACATGAAGTAAGCAAAGTCTTTGTAATTGGCAGGCAGGGTCTGTTCAATCAAATCGCGGGTGATATAGCCGCAAGGCCGGAAGTCTGGATTGATTGGCCGTTCGAGCACCTGAACGAGGGTTAGATTGGTCTGGGTCTTGAGACGATTGAGTTCATCCTGGTACATTAGGGTGTTTTCGTTCAGATCGCCATAGAAGACGTAAACCGGACGTTGATCCTTGCGATCGGCCAGGGTGTTGAGGATGCTCATGATTGGGGCCATACCAATGCCGCCGCCAAAGAGCACCAAACCAGCCTGTGAGGTATCGCTGCAGATATCGCAGGTACCATAGGGACCGTCCACAAAGAACTGATCGCCAGGTTTAAGGGTAGCCATCTTGGAGGTGAAATCGCCAGCAGCCTTGATGGAGAAACGCAGTTTTTCGCGGTCTTCGGCGCTGCCAGCAATCGAGAATGGGTTTCGACTGAATTCGAATGCAGAACCCATACCAATCCAGGCCACCTGACCGGCATCAAACTGCATGACGGGTTTGCCATCCTTGCGGACGAGGTAGACATCGCTGGTGTTGTTGGGTTGCGCAACCACTTCCTTGACCACATAAGGATTCTTGCTCAGGAGCAGGGGGCGGATAAGGCGGATCCAGAGGGTAATACCCAGCCAGATAACTGCCTGGAGGATCCAGAGCCCCACCATGGCCTTGCGGGCAGTGTAGAGGCGCACATTGAAGATGTGGACGAGGGCTGCCACAAAGAGGGCGATCGCCAGGATGTCGTGTGAGACTAACCAAACCTTATAGTCAATTTTGAGTTCTTTGCGGAAAGCGGAAATGAGGCCGATTAGCACGAAGAAAATGAGCCCCCAGGCGCCTGCAGACCACACCGTCATTTTATTGAAGGGGTTCAGCAAAGCGGCAAAACCAGGATTATGGAAGATGAGAAGGAGTGGGTGCAAACATATGAAGAGGATGGAAATAAGGGACACCGTATGATGCCCCTTATAGACTTT
>WOZB01000189.1 GCA_011620445.1 Anaerolineaceae bacterium
CACGCAGCTCGGCAAACTTTTCATCCTTGAAAAGGTTTTCCGTGTGGAAATATTCACTTTATCTGAAGGCCGGCTATTGTTTTTATGGATGTTCAAGTGCCGACGTTGTTTTTGTGTTTTTATAGGTTTGATAGTCGAGTACAAATTGCCGCTGATATTCGGTTTCAACGGCTGAGGGGATATAGGTACGCACCCAGGCAATGGATTCTTCTCCATCCAGGTGCAGAAGGTCTTGTGCAAGGCAGGCAATAAACATGCCGGTGCGGCCAATCCCGGCGTGGCAGTGGATGGCAATCGTTTTGCCCGATTGCAACAATCCTTGCACCTCGCCCAATACATCATTCCAAATGCCGTGAGGTGGGGCAGTAAAGTCAGCTATCGGCGTGTGAATGGCGCGTATACCCGCACCCTCGTATAAGCTGATGAGATCCCGGCCGGCATGGCGCTGGATTTCGGCATCTTCGTTCAAAACAACAACGATCTCGACCCCCAATTTTATGTAATCGGTGAAAATGCTTGCTTCCTGATCGAACATTCTGCTGAATGGCATACTTGAGCGATAAAGTTTGCCTGGGGTTCCGATGGGGATGAGCGTGGGACCCGGGGGAAAGTGCCGAGCTTTGTGTACAGGAAGCTGCCACAGGCCTGTATTAGTCTTCTGGAAAGTAAAGGTATCCGCCACGGCTGTAATGGGTAGAGGCCCGTAGATATGGGGAAAAGGCTCCGTACCCCCATCAAGATTTTCGTAAACCAATGGCAAGTCGGTGCCCTGGGTTTCGATTTCCAGGACGATCAGATCAGATTGGCCCGGGTAGAAGAGATTGGCTGTGCGCTGAAGCTGATACCATTCAGAAGCATGGATAAATCCATCCTTATCAAATTCCGCCGGCAAGTATTGGCCGTTTTTTAAGGCTTGATCCCAAAGTTGTTTCTTGGTGATGTGGTAAATCATTGCTGCTCCCGCTTTCGTAAAAATTCCATTGAATTATAGTGCAGACCGCTTTTTGTGCAGGTTCGGGCTGTTGTGAGGGCTACCGTATATAATATAGGGCAGAAATATTGAAGTGCGTGTTATACTATTTGCCGGGTAAGTCAAAAGGATTTACCCGAAGAGTATTTGAAAGTAAAAGTTGACCAGGGCCTTTGTATCGGATGCGGTGTTGGTGAAGCCGCGGTTCCGGAAGTGTTATGCCTGGAAAATGGAACGACTGCTGAAGTAATCGTTGAGGAGGTGCCCAAGAAGCTCAAGGATGAAGTAAGGCAGACAAGTAAAGATTGTCCTGTCGAGGCAATCCTCATTGAAGATGATGAGGAGGCTGAAAAGCCGGTCAAAGCAGAAAAAGCGGAAGCCAAAAAGGTGGAAGCTGCCTACGAGGACGAGAAAATTCAAAAAACAGCAGACCGCGAACCTGCTGATAAAAACAATAAAGAAAAAGGAAGTGAAATGAAAGTAACTGTTGATCAAGACCTATGCATTGGCTGTGGTGTGTGCGAAGGCGCCTGCCCCGAAGTTTTCAGCCTCGCCAACGAACCCTACGCTGAAGTTCTGTTAGACCCGATCCCTGAAGAGTATCAGGAGCTTTGCCGCCAGGCTGCTGCAGATTGCCCTACCGAAGCCATTAAGATTGAGGACTAATTCTTTTAGCCTGATCTCATAAACACGCCGTAACAGGCGTGTTTTTTATGGATAGTGCCCTTAATTGTATTTCCAAGGCAGCGCCTGTTCCATCAGTAAAATTGGTGAGAATTTCTACCTCAGAACATGACTGGATTATTCTATTAGTCTTTGCTGGTATGAGGGTATCCGTGTTTTGAGGGTAAACACAATATATTAGTTAATTACGTGTAAAATGTCGTGCAATCATGATAAAATCCGTTATAATTCAGTGAACATTAGAAACCTTATTTACTCTGGCTTAAGCAGGCTTTATGCCTGATTAGGACCACACCACTTTTAGCCAACGGTTAAAGTGAGGTGGAGCGGAATTTACATTTCGGCCTGGACAACCGAATAAACGGGGGGAAGTTGTTTGTAAATCTTCCGCAAAGGACCGGAGTAATCCGGTCCTCTTTTTTATTAATCCTAATCAGGATATTGTGGGTCCACCAAACCGGATTTGACCGCCAGGGCAATCAGCTCAAACGTCGTGCGAGCATTTAATTTTCTGCGCAACCTGGCCAGATGTGCTGATACCGTGCGCACCTGGATGTGCATCGTCCAGGCAATTTGGGCGATACTATGCCCTGAAGAGAGTAATTGCAGCGACTGCAACTCGCGAACTTTTAGCTTGGGCGTATCGAGAATTTCATTCGGAATTGGGTTGAAGATAAGCACCCGCTGATCCAACTGGATAGCCCTCCAGGCTTGGGTGTCCGATTCAGGAAAGGGCAAGTAACGCTCCCATAGGCCTTGGTTGACGGCTCGCGCTACGTCGGAAGCAAGATCTTTGCTTTCTCGTTGAGAAAATGAACCGTCTGGAAGGAAGATAAATAGGGTGCTCATCAGGGTTATCTACGCATATAATAGAATATTAGTTCTATTATCCAATAGAAAAATCGCGAAGTCAAGGTAGCTTGCGGAAGAGAATGTGGGGAGGTCAGCACATTGTAAACGTCTCCGATCGTGCCGCCTGTGCCCGCCATAAAATGGACGGGTATGAAACGGATGGGTAGTCTCCAGACCGAGTACAAGCAGTTGACCTTCGATCGTGCCGGTCTCCAGACCGAGTACAAGCAGTTGACCGAAGGTCTCCATTGTTTTCTCTCGGAATCAGCACTTAGATC
>WOZB01000297.1:0-3758 GCA_011620445.1 Anaerolineaceae bacterium
CTGACCCATGAGTTATTAGGGTCAGCCTCATCATTTTCTGCACAGTTCAGCCTGAGAACGGCAATATTCCAAAGAGAATTCGTACACTTACGCGCACTTCGTTCATGCCAAAAGCCCTTGCCGAGAGTCTGAGTTCAAGGCTATAATAGGCATATCCAAGAAATTGCCTATAAACAGGCTTGGAGTGAAAATTTAATACCTTGAATAGAGGCGCGGCGGATCGCGTAGAAACTCAGAAAGCTCCGGGCCTGGAGTGAGAATCAAATTATCCGCTGCCGAAGGGCTCTGCGAATTCCCTTTCAGAGTGCCTGGTGAGCCGGACTAAGGACGTGCCACTGTCATGCGATGCATGGAGCGCTATGTGTTTTGGATTACACATGGCGCATTTTGATTAAGGAGAGAATGATGGAACCCGTTTTGATCCGCTTAAGAATGTCCAGTCATGATGCGCACTATGGCGGCAACCTCGTTGATGGTGCCAGGATGCTGGCGCTTTTTGGCGATGTGGCCACAGAGCTGCTCATCCGCCGCGACGGGGATGAAGGCTTGTTCAGAGCTTATGACAGTATCGAGTTTCTAGCTCCCGTCTATGCCGGGGATTACATCGAAGCCAAAGGTTGGATTACTTCTGAAGGCAATAGCTCCCGCAAGATGACCTTTGAAGCCTGGAAAGTGATCGCCCCCCGCCCGGATCTCTCCGACTCGGCAGCCGACTTGCTGGCTGAACCCATCCTGGTCTGCAAAGCCACCGGCACCTGTGTGACCCCCAAAGACAAACAGCGTAAAAGCTGAACTGAAAGGAGCCAAACCAGATGAGCCCACAAAAAGTTATCATCACTGCTGCCATTAGCGGTGCCGAAGTGACCCAGCAGATGAACCCTGCCGTGCCTTACACGATTGAGCAGTATGTGCGCGAAGCCAAAAGCGCGGTGGATGCTGGCGCGGCCATCATCCACCTGCACGCCCGTTGGGACGACGGCAAGCCCACCCAGGACCGTGAACGCTTCCGAGAGATCATCAATGCCATCCAGGCTGCCTGCCCACAGGTCATCATCCAACCCAGCACAGGTGGCGCAACAGGCATGACTGCTGAAGAACGCCTGCAACCAACCGAACTCAACCCTGAAATGGCCAGCCTGGACTGCGGCACCCTCAATTTTGGAGGGGATGAAATTTTTATCAATACAGAGAACATGATTATCGACTTCGCTGCCCGCATGCGCGAGCACGGCATTATGCCTGAGTTGGAATGCTTCGATAAAAGCCACATCGACATGGCCCTACGCCTGGTGCGCAAAGGCCACATCCAGGGGCACTTGCACTTCAACATTGTGCTTGGGGTTAATGGCGGTGCCGCCGGCACCCCGCGCGATCTGCTTTTCATGAAAGAATCACTGCCAGAGGGAGCCACATTCACTGTTTCCGGCGTTGGCCGCTGCCAGCTGGAGATGAACGTAATGAGCATGCTGCTGGGTGGGCATGTGCGGGTGGGGTTCGAAGACAACCTGCGCATCGACCGTACCCAGAACGCGGCCAGCAATGGCGAGTTTGTGGCCCGAATTGCGCGCATCGCCAAAGAACTTAACCTTGAAATCGCAAGTCCTGCAGAAGCCCGGCAAATTTTGGGCCTGGCAGGGCGTTAATAAATTTAAGAACATGGAGATTTTCTTATATGGCAATGGGAAATAAGTACGGCGCTCACCGCGTGATTGAACCAAAAGGCTTGCTGCCCCAAGCTGCGCAACAGATTGACAACAACATGGAAATTTACGACAACGAAATCCTGATTGATGTCTCTGCCCTCAATATCGACTCGGCCAGTTTCCATCAACTTTGGGCAGCCTCAGAGCAAGACGAAGCCACCCTCAGGGAAATGATCCTGGATATTGTTGCCAAACGCGGCAAAATGCAGAACCCTGTTACCGGCTCTGGCGGCATGTTGATGGGCACTGTCGAGAAAATCGGCCCTGGGCTCAAAGACCGAAAAGACATCAAGGAAGGCGACCGCATCGCCTCACTGGTTTCCCTTTCCCTCACCCCATTACGCATCGATGAAATTCTGGCAGTCCATCCGGAAATTGAGCGCGTGGATATCAAAGGCAAAGCCATCCTCTTCGAGAGCGGAATCTACGCCAAACTGCCCGATGATATGCCCGAACCCCTGGCGCTGGCAGCTCTGGACGTGGCCGGTGCACCAGCCCAAACGGCCAATCTTGTGCGGCCAGGCGACTCCGTACTTATCCTGGGTGCAGGCGGCAAGAGCGGCATGCTCTGCGCCTACGAGGCCATGAAGCGCGTGGGTCCCTGCGGAAACGTGGTTGGTATGAGCCGCAATGAACGCCCAAAAGCTACCCTGCTGGATAATAAATTTGTGCACAAGTTCTTTGTGGCCGACGCCGCCAAACCGGTGGAAGTATTGGAGCGCGCCCTGGAATGCAACGACGGCAAGGAATACGACGTCTCCATCAATGTGGTCAACATTGAAGGTACAGAAATGTCTTCCATCCTGCCTGTGCGGGATGGCGGCACGGTTTACTTCTTCAGTATGGCCACCAGTTTCACGCGGGCTGCCCTGGGGGCAGAAGGCATTGGCAAAGACGTCCTCATGATTATCGGCAATGGTTACACCAAGAACCACGCCGAAGTGACTTTGCAGGAACTGCGCGAGAGCAAAGCTTTGCGGGATATTTTTGAACAAAGTTACCTCTAATACCAGATAAGAATTTTTCTTAACAATCCTGATCAAAATTGCGAACGAAGGAGTTCGATGAAAGCGGAAGAAAAATACATCAATAAGAGCGGTCAGGCCCGCCGTCAGATGCTGTTCCCGGATGTACCCGAGGAAAAATGGAACAACTGGCATTGGCAGGTCCAGAATCGCATCACGGACATCGACACGCTCAAAAAATACTTGCCGATGAGCCCAGAGGAAGAAGCCGGCGCTCGCACAGCACTGCAGAACTTCCGCATGGCCATTACGCCTTACTACCTAACTTTGATCGACCCGGATGATCCGTATGACCCCATCCGCAAGCAGGCCGTGCCCACCGCTGCAGAAGCTTTCCGCAGCCCTGAAGACCTGGAAGATCCCCTTGAAGAAGATGGCGATTCGCCTGTCCATGGGCTAACCCATCGCTACCCCGACCGGGTGCTCTTTCTGATTACCGATCAGTGCGCCATGTATTGCCGTCACTGCACCCGCCGCCGTTTGGCAGGCCAGCAGGATGGCGCGCGCACCTTGAAGGAAATTGATGCCTGTATCGACTACATTCGCAGCAAATCGATGATTCGCGATGTGCTGCTTTCCGGCGGTGATGCCCTCTTGATGGGGGAAGAGCGCCTGGAGTACATCCTGGCCAAATTGCGCGAAATCGAGCACGTTGAAATCATCCGCTTGGGCACCCGTACACCGGTAGTCATGCCACAGCGCATTACCCCTGAATTTTGCGAGATGCTCAAAAAGTACCACCCGGTCTGGCTGAATACTCACTTCAATCATGCCAATGAGATCACCCCGGAGAGTCAGAAAGCCTGTGCCATGCTGGCAGATGCCGGCCTGCAGCTTGGCAACCAATCGGTGCTGCTGCGCGGTGTCAACGATTGCGTGCACGTCATGCGCAAACTGGTCAATGGCCTGGTTTACCTGCGGGTGCGACCATACTACCTTTACCAGTGTGACCTTTCCTTGGGTCTTTCACATTTCCGCACCCCAATTTCCAAGGGCATTGAGATCATCGAAGGTTTACGCGGCCACACTT
>WOZB01000297.1:3858-13312 GCA_011620445.1 Anaerolineaceae bacterium
CGCACCCCAATTTCCAAGGGCATTGAGATCATCGAAGGTTTACGCGGCCACACTTCCGGCCTATGCGTGCCCACTTTCGTAGTAGACGCTCCCGGCGGCGGCGGTAAGATCCCGGTCATGCCCGATTACCAAATCTCACAAGCGCCCGATCGCGTGGTACTGAGAAACTTTGAAGGCGTCATCACCACCTATAAAGAGCCAGGCGAATACCATCAGGATTGCCACTGTTCCGTTTGCAGCGGCAAAGAGAATATCCAAATGATCGGCGTTTCGGGTCTGTTAGCCGGTCAACAAATGACGATTGAGCCTAAAGTGTTGCTACGCAAGGAAAAAATTGATGAGGGCATACGTTACGAATGAAGCTGAGGTAAATGTAGACGGTTTGACTTCTGAGAGCCAGTTTCTGCAACTTGCCCGGCTTGAGGGGCTGTCTTCGCTTGCCTTGGTCGGCCTTTCAAAAAATTCCGGCAAGACCACCACCCTCAACCACCTCATCCGCGCCTGGCAGCAGGCAGGAACGCCTCGGCCCTTAGCCCTCACCTCCATTGGCAGAGACGGTGAAGAGGAAGACGTGGTCAGTGGCCAACCCAAGCCCAGGCTTTATGTATACAGCGGCACTTACCTGGCCACTGCCAGGAGCTCGCTGAACCGCTGCGATGCCTTACTGGATATCTTGGCGCTTTCCGGCATCCGCACCAATTTCGGTGAGGTGGCAATCTGTAAAGTGCTCAGCAGTGGATATGTGGAACTGGCGGGCCCTTCGCAGGCTTCTGACCTACTTGAATGTGAGCGCTTATTGCGGGAACAGGATTCAAGTGGGTTTTTCGTGGTCGACGGTTCCCTTTCGCGCCGCGCCCAGGCAGGGGGCGGGCTTACCCAGGGTCTCATCCTGGCAGTCGGGGCCGTAACATCGGCTAACCCCGAGGATCTCGCTGAAACCACTGCCCACGCCCTCAGTTTACTCAGCGTACCAGCCCTGGAAGCTACAACTTCTGAATACGTGCAGAACCTTCTTGTAAGTGAGCCCTGTCTGCGTGTCATCGCGCTTCCTCAAGCGAATGATAGCCCCGCCAAAATGTTGTCACTGCCTTCCTTGGTAGGCCAGGCAAAGGCCATTGCTGGCCTTCTAGATGGCAAGTTGAAAACTTTGATGCTCAGAGGCGCCTTAACCGACAGCATCTGTAAAAGCCTTTTAGCCGAAAAACACTTTCAGGACCTCACCTTAGCGGTGGAAGATGGCACGCGGTTGTTTATCTCCCCTGGCATGCTTCGAAAACTTTTGCAAAAAGGTATTCAACTGGCAGCACTTTACCCGCTTTCTGTTCGCCTGATCTGCCTGAATCCTTTCAAAGCGGATGGTAGCCCCGCAGATAGAACGGCATTGTTAAAAGCCCTCAGATCCATAAGCAGCATCCCGGTGGAAGATTTTGGTCCGACACTGATATAGAAGAACTTGAGACGAAGATGACCATTTATCTGAACGACGCAGAAGCCAAATTGATCGGCCTGGACGAGATTATCGCCCAGTGCCGGTGCCGCTGCCCGCAGGGCAACCGTTTAAAGACAAACCGTCATTTCTATGGCCCTGCCGATAAGAAGCCGCTCCAACAAGAATTTGACGCCATTGAAGCCCTGATGGCGCTGTTGAAGGCATCTCCCCAGGAGGTGATTGCTGCCCAGCGGTTGCTTTCACAACTCAGGGAGCTACGAGGCAGCCTTCACGGTTTGGAAAGCGAACGCCTGCTGGATGAAACGGAATTCTTCGAACTTAAGCGGGCAATCAGTATTTTCAATCAACTGGCGGAACGTAAACAGCTTTTAGAGGCAGCCAAGGTCTGCCTGACCGTTTTGGAAGAAGCCCAAAACTTGTTAGACCCGGCAGGTTCGGGTGCCCAGGGTTTTCACATCTACAGTGCCTACTCTGCCAAGCTCAGCGAACTTAGGAAAGAAAAACTTGAGCTCGAAATTCAACTTGAGGCTCAAAGCGGAGAAGCGCGGCAGCATCTGCTTAAAAAACGCAATTTGTGCTGCGCCAAAGAAGACGAAGAAGAAGAGCGCGTGCGCAGGGAACTTGGCATCCGGCTGCTGCACTGGCTGCCGGAATTACGCGCCAATCTTGAAGCCTGCGGCCAGTTGGACTTCCGACTAGCCCGGGCGGAGTTGGCACTCAAATGGCAAGCCAGGAAACCTGAAACTGTGGACACTGGCGAGCCTGCGGAATTAACTGCGGCATGGCACCCCATGGTGCAGGCTTCACTCAAAAAATCCGGGGCTGCGTTCACACCACACTCTCTGCAAATAAAAAAAGGCAGCACCATCATCACAGGCGCGAATATGGGCGGCAAGAGCATTGCCCTGCAGACCTGCTTCCTCAGCCTGGCACTGACACAGCTGGCATATTTTCCGCCTTGCGAAGCCCTCAAGACACCGCTTTATGACTTCCTTTCCTTCTCAGCAGGAGAAAGCGGCAATTTCAATCTTGGTCTATCCTCTTTTGGCATGGAAGCCATCCGGATCAGGGATGATTTTCGGCGCAGCCAGCAAAAACGCGGTTTGGTTGTGATGGATGAACCCTGCCGGGGAACCAACCCCAACGAGGCAACCGCCATCGTCCAGGCGCTTTGCCAGGCTTATGGAGCCAGCCAGTCGAGCCTGCTCATTGCTACGCATTACAAGGTCCTGCCTGGGCGAGGTTTGCATTTTTACCGCATCAAAGGCATCCGGCAGACAGATATGGATAAACTCAGAACCGCAACCGTGCTGCAAGACAGTGAGCTCATCCGGCAAATCCAGGCGCTGATGGACTTTGAGCTCGAAGAGGTGGACGGCAGTCAACATACTCCCTCGGCTGCCATCCAGATCGCGGAATTGTTAGGGATGGACCCGAATCTGATACAGACAATGCAAGCACTCTGGCAGGAGGAAAAATGGCAGAAATAAGACTCGACTGGGAGGAGGTGGCTGCAGCCCGGGAGGCTGCCAGGCAAATCGCGGAAGACACCCACGACTACCTTGAGCGCTTTACCACCCTCACCGTTGAACGCGCTGTTTGCCGTCTGCTGGGTATTGACGGTGTGGACGACGCTGGTGTACCTCTGCCTAATGTCGTTGTGGATCACCTCAACGATAAGGGCGTGCTCAACCAAGGAGCTTCCCACTGGATTGGCCAGGGCGCACTGGCTTTGGGCAAAAAGCCACAAGAGTTGGCAGAAGCAATCGCCAAAGGCAGCCTCGACCTGAGCAGGGTCGAAGTTCAGAACCCTTACGAAGTGCAGATTTGGGCTGAAAAACGAGCCCAGGAAACGCTTGAACGTATTCGCTCCAATCGTCTGACGCGGGAAGCTAAACTGCAGGAATTTGGCGACCATGCCGGCCCGTTGATTTATGTCATTGTAGCAACAGGTAACATCTACGAAGATATTACCCAGGCAAAAGCAGCCGCCAAGCAAGGCGCGCATATCATCGCTGTCATCCGCACAACCGGCCAGAGCCTCCTGGACTATGTGCCTTATGGCGCTACCACCGAGGGTTTTGGCGGCACCGTGGCTACCCAGGAAAACTTCCGCCTGATGCGCGAAGCCCTTGATGAAAGCGGAGAAGAACTAGGCCGCTACATCCGCCTCTGCAATTACTGTTCAGGTTTGTGCATGCCCGAAATCGCGGTAATGGGGGCCTTTGAACGCCTGGATGTGATGCTGAACGATGCCCTTTACGGCATCTTGTTTAGGGACATCAACATGCAGCGCACCTTGATTGACCAGAGTTTCTCGCGCATGATTAATGGCGCGGCCGGGGTCATCATCAATACTGGCGAAGACAATTACCTGACCACTTCCGACGCTTTTGATGAAGCCCACACCGTACTGGCTTCGCAATTCATCAACGAACAATTTGCGCTCAAAGCCGGGATGCCCGAAGAGCAAATGGGGCTAGGGCACGCCTACGAAATGGACCCTGCCCTCAAAAACTCTTTTCTCTTTGAACTCGCCCAGGCGCAAATGGCGCGCCAGATCTTCCCCAAGGCGCCGCTTAAATATATGCCTCCTACCAAATTCATGACCGGCAATATTTTTAAAGGCCATGTGCAGGATGCCCTCTTCAATATGGTCACGGTTGTCACCCATCAGCGCATTCAACTTTTGGGCATGCTTACGGAGGCTATCCATACCCCCTTCATGGCTGACCGCGCCCTGGCAATTGAGAATGCGCGTTACATCGCCACTGCCATGGCAGATCTGGGTGATGAAATCGAATTTAAGGATGGAGGATTGATAGAACAGCGCGCTCGCAATGTGCTTAGCCAGGCCCTCGACCTGTTGCAGGGTATTCGCAGGGATGGCTTATTTCAAACTCTCGAAGAAGGTAAATTTGCCGGCATCAAACGCTCGATGGAAGGCGGCAAAGGTCTGTCTGGTGTCATTGAAAAGGCTAATAATTATACTAATCCCTTTATTCCACTGCTGCTGAAAGAGCAAGCTGATTGGGCAGAACTTAAAGCAGCACAGTCCAGGCCAGGAGGTCAAAAGTGAGCAAGGGACTTTACAGCACCTCAAAGAAAGATTTTGATCGTTCGCTTGACCTGAAAAAGCTCAAGCCATATGGCGACACCATGAACGACGGCAAAGTGCAGCTCTCTTTCACTTTGCCAGTACCGGATTCAGAGCAGGCTGTTGAAGCCGCCCGTCTCTTGGCTTTGCGCATGGGTCTGTCTGAGCCCCTGGTAGCTCATCACCAGGCTCTGGATCGGGATTTTACCTTCTTCGTTGTCTACGGTGGATTAACCCACACCGTTGACTTCACCCAGATCCATGTGGATGCTGTTGACGTGCAGGTGATGTCTATGGCTGAAACGGATGAATTCATCCGTAGGTACTTTGGCCGCAAATTACGCGTCCTTGGTGCCAGCACCGGCACGGATGCCCACACGGTAGGCATTGACGCTATCATGAATATGAAGGGGTATGCCGGGCATTACGGACTGGAACGTTATAAGATGATTGAAGCTTTGAATCTGGGCAGCCAGGTAAGCAATGAAGATTTCATCCGAAAAGCAGTGGAATTCGATGCGGATGTGTTGCTGGTTTCGCAAACAGTTACCCAGAAAAACATACACATCGAAAACCTGACCGAACTTGTAGAACTTTTGGAAGCAGAAGGTTTACGGCAGCGATTTTTGCTGCTGATCGGCGGCCCACGCATCAGCCACGAATTGGCAAAGGAAATCGGTGCAGATGCTGGTTTTGGCCCAGGCAAATTTGCGGATGATGTGGCCAGCTTTATTTGTGAGGAACTGGCAAAACGCCAGGAATTGCATCAGTAATTTCAAAGATTTTTACGCTGAACCAATCAACGACGACCAATTGGAGTTATATGAACAAGATAATCAGCCTGGAAGAAGCAGTAGCCAAGGTCAAAGAAGGCGATACCGTGATGGTGGGTGGCTTTTTGGGGGTTGGCACGCCAGAAAAGTTGATCGACGCTCTGGTTGCCAAGGGCACCAGGGATCTCACGTTGATCTGTAACGATACCGCATTCATCAATTGTGGAGTCGGCAAAATGGTGGTTGCCAAATTATTCAAAAAGATTATCGCCTCCCATATCGGTACCAATAAAGAAACCGGCCGCCAGATGCTGGAAGGTGAAACTGAAGTGGAACTGGTGCCCCAGGGCACGCTGATTGAACGTATACGTGCTGGCGGTTTTGGCTTGGGAGGGGTACTGACCAGAACTGGTCTTGGGACTGAAGTAGCCAAAGGCAAACAAATAGTGCAGGTGGATGGCCAGGATTACTTACTTGAAAAGCCCTTACATGCGGATGTGGCCTTGTTATTCGCCCAAAAAGTGGATAGAGAAGGCAATATGAGTTTTCATGGAGCTACCCGCAATTTCAACGTCTATATGGGTTCAGCAGCCACAACCAGCATTGTTGAAGCCAGGGAAGTCATCAGGGAGGGTTTTATGGACCCAGATCAGGTGGTTGTGCCCGGCATCTTCGTCAAGTACATTGTCGATGGAGGTGCGCTATGATGGATAAACAAGCCATGCAGGAATTTATCGCCAGGCGGGTAGCGCTGGAATTCAAACAAGGCGACCTGGTTAATTTAGGCATTGGTTTACCTACCCTGGTGGCTAATTTTGTACCAGCAGAAAAAGAGGTTATCTTCCAGTCCGAAAATGGCTGCATCCGCCTGGGTCCTGCCCCTGAACCGCAAAATGTTGATCCCTGTATTACCAACGCAGGAGCCGTCCCGGCATCCTTACTACCTGGAGGAGCCTTTATTGATTCTGCGATGTCCTTTGGCATCATCCGCGGCGGCCACGTGGACGTGACGGTGCTGGGTGCCTTGCAAGTAGCTGAAAATGGGGACATTGCCAATTACATGATTCCCGGCAAGATGGTGCCCGGCATGGGCGGTGCCATGGACCTGCTGAGCGGAGCCAAAAAGGTGATCGTAGCCATGGAACACACTGCCAAAGGCGCCCCTAAACTGATGAAATCCTGTGACCTGCCCCTCACAGCCATTAAGGCAGTGGATTTGATTGTCACCGAAATGGGTGTGATCGAGGTGACCGAGGTTGGCTTTTTGCTGGTGGAACGCAATCCGGAATATTCCATCGATGAGATCAGGCAAAACACTGGCGCTGAATTGCACATCAGCCCCAACCTGATCGATATGGCCCTCTAAGTTTCCTGGCCTGAAAGAAATTAAGAAAAATTGAGCGTGAGTACGCTCAATTTTGATGTAAATCAAGGATTGCCAGGCTAATAAGTGTAAAAACCTGCGCCTGATTTACGGCCAAGGCGCCCCCCGCGCACCATTTTGCGAAGCAAGGGATGGGCACGGTATTTCGTATCTCCTGTTTCTTCCTCAAGCACGTCCATGACCGCCAGGCAGACATCCAGGCCAATCAGATCGCCCAGTTCCAGCGGTCCCATCGGGTGACTGGCACCCAGTTTCATGGCCGTGTCGATGCCTTCGACGCTGGCAATACCTTCAGCATAAATACCCACAGCCTCGTTGATCATCGGGATGAGGATGCGGTTGACCACGAAGCCAGGTGCCTCAAGCACAACCACAGGGGTTTTGCCCAAATCGCGGGCAATCTGGCTAACTTGTTCCACTAAATCCGGGGGTGTGTTGAGCCCCGGGATGACTTCCACCAGTTTCATCACTGGAGCTGGATTGAAGAAATGCATGCCGATCAGGGGCCTTTTCAAACCATGCCCGATCTCAGTGATCGAAAGCGAGGACGAGTTGGTGGCAAAAAGGCAATCCGGCTTGGCAATGACATCCAGGGCGCTGAAGGTCTCTTTTTTAAGAGGCATGGACTCAAGCACAGCTTCGACTATCAGATCGCAATCAGAAAAAGCTGATTTTTCAACCGGGTTAATGCGGTTCAATACCTGGTATGCAGCTTCCTGTTCCATCTTAGCTGCGTCCACACGCTTTTGCAGACCTTTGGCAATGCGCTCCTTGCCTTTCACCGCCAGGTCCAGGTTCACATCTGCCAGGAGCACGTTGTTACCTTCCACCTGGGCAAATGCCTGGGCAATCCCGCTGCCCATCGTACCGGCGCCAATGATTCCTATCTTCATCGCAAGCTCTCCTTATCGGTTCTTAAAAACTTTATCCTTGCGGCTTTCGAGGAAGGCCCGCATGCCTTCTTTCTGGTCTTCAGTTGAAAAACAAGCGGCAAAGCAGCCATTTTCTACTTCCAACCCTGCAGTCAGAGACAAGTCCTTGCCTTTGTTGTAAGCTTTTTTGGTATTTCGCACGGCGATCGGCGCATTGTATGCAATTTCCGCGGCCAGGCCAAGCGCAGCTTCCATCAGACTTTCACGCGGGTAGACTGCACTTACCAGCCCAATTTGCAGGGCTTCATCAGCTTTGAGTGTTCTGCCAGTAAATAGCATCTCCTTGGCTTTCGAAGCCGAGCCGATCACCCTTCCCAGGCGCTGCGTTCCGCCAAAACCCGGCGTAATCCCCAGGCTTACTTCGGGTTGGCCAAAGATGGCATTCTCGCTGCACAGGCGGATATCGCAGCTTAAGGCTAATTCGTTGCCGCCCCCCAGGCAATAGCCATTAATGGCCGCGACCACCGGAAGGGGAAAGTTTTCAACTTTCTGGAACACAGCCTTCCCAAACTGGGCAAAAATTTCAGCTTGCCCAGGATCCATGCCTGCCATTTCGGCGACATCTGCGCCTGCGATGAAGGCTTTCCCGCCAGCACCGGTGAGCACTACACAGCGGATTTTATCCGCGTCGATGGAATCAAAGGCACTCTCAAGTTCGGCAAGGACCTGGCTATTAAGGGCATTCAACGCTTCAGGGCGATCAACGGTAATGACTATCACCGCATCTTTGAACTGCAGCTTCACTGAGCTTTCGGGGCACATTTTATAGCTTCCTCACTGCAGCCGCACAGCCCATACCGCCGCCAATACAGAGCGTAGCCAGACCCAATTTGGCCTCGTCGCGCTTTTTCATTTCATGTATCAGGGTCACCAGGATGCGGCAGCCGGAAGCACCAATTGGATGCCCCAATGCAATTGCCCCGCCGCTCACGTTCACCTTCTGCATATCAAAATTGAGTTCCCTGGCAACTGCCAATGCCTGGGCGGCAAAGGCCTCGTTGCCTTCAATCAAATCATAATCTGCGACCTCAAGCCCCAATTTTTGGTTGAGCTTGCGGGTGGCATATACGGGTCCAATACCCATAATGGCAGGGTCAACCCCAGCCAGGGCACCGCCCAGCCATTCCACTTCTGCCTGGATTCCAAGCTCGGCAGATTTCTCCGCGCTCATAACCACCACCGCTGCCGCGCCATCGTTAATGGTAGAGGCATTGCCCGCAGTTACGACGCCATCGTCTTTGAAGGCCGGGCGCAATTTAGCCAGGGCTTCGATCGTGCTATCACTACGTATGCCTTCATCCACCTTAAAGAGAATGGTTTCCTTCTTGACCTTAAGCTCAACCGGAACAATCTCCGCCTCGAAACGCCCGTCTGCCTGGGCACTGGCTGCTTTTTGCTGCGATTGGAGTGAAAATTCGTCCAGTTCAATTCTGCTAAGTTGCCATTGGGCAGCTACATTTTCAGCTGTAATGCCCATGTGATATTGTCCAAAAGAATCCCAGAGGCCGTCATTGACCATTGTGTCCACGATTTTGCCGTCGCCCAGGCGATAACCATAACGCGCCTGGTTGAGCGCGTATGGGGCAGCGGACATATTCTCCATGCCTCCGGCAACCACCACATCGGCTTCTCCCATCGCTACCAGGCGGGCAGCCATATTGACCGCTTCGAGCCCGGATCCGCAAACCACATTCACCGTAAGTGCAGGTGTGGTGTTGGGGATGCCAGCTTTGATGGCGGCTTGCCGGGCGGGGTTTTGACCTTGAGCGGCCTGAAGCACGCAGCCCATGTAGACTATATCCACATCTTTGGCTTCGA
>WOZB01000270.1:0-11397 GCA_011620445.1 Anaerolineaceae bacterium
TTGATCAAGGCTGTATCGCCCTCATGCAGGCAAGTCTTTAGGTAAGCGCTGGCTGAAGTTGTGTCAGCGAACCAATGTATTTTGCTGACAGGAAATTCGTTGGAGAGAGCTGCCTCACGCGTCGTCAAACTGCGCGGCCCAACCAGTACCAGTTCATCAGCCACCTCAGAAGCCCGTAAACCCACGCGTTGGTGGCCTTCAGCCTCATACTGCCCAAGTTCCAGCATATCGCCAAGAACAGCCACTTTTCGGCCGCTCAATTCATTCAGAAGGTTCAAGGCGGCCATCGTGGAATCTGGTGAGGCGTTGTAAGAGTCGTCGATAATCACAGCACCGGTGGCTGATTTGGTCGTTACGATGCGCACGCGCACCGGGGTATTTTTGAGAGCATAAAAGATCCAGTCCCACGAAATTCCCATGGTCAGGGCAACTGCCACTGTGCGTAACATCGTGTAGATTGAATGCGCGCCGATGAGCGGGGCGGTGAGATAGTTGACCTCATCCCCGTAGTGCATGCGGCAGCGGATGCCTTCCAGCCCGTTGCTTTCGATTTCGTCTGCCCAAAGGTCAGCCTTGGGGTTTAGGCCATAATAAAACACACGCGCGGAGGTCTGGTTAGCCATCCTGAGCACGCGCTCGTCGTCATAATTGAGAATGGCAACACCAGTTGGAGCAGGGGCAGGGCTTGCACCAATTCTGCTTTGCCGCTGGCGATGCTTTCAATGGATCCTGCCCTTTCGGCATGGACCGTGCCAACATTGGTAATAACCCCGATCTGGGGTTTGGCAAGATCGCAAAGCAGCTTGATCTCACCAGGTTGATAGAAACCCATCTCCAGAACAGCCACTTCATCATCTTTTTCAAGCCGCAGCAGGGTCAGGGGCAGGCCGATTTCATTGTTTTGGTTGCCGCGGGTCGCCAGAGTCTTGAAGCGGTGCATGAGAACGGAAGCAATCAGGTCCTTGGTGGAAGACTTGCCCACACTGCCTGTGATACCAATCACCTTGAGGTCAAAGAGGCAGCGGTAATAGCCGGCAACTTTTTGCAGGGCTTTCACTGTGTCATCGACGCGCAGGCTGTATGGGGTAGACTCCGGCAGCACAAAATCGGCCTGGCGCAGATCAACAATTGGGTACTCACTCTCAATTTCACGGTCAATCAGAGCCAATGCAGCTCCATTTGAAAAAGCCTGCTCAACGAAATTGTGACCATCCGTGTTTTCGCCTTCGATGGCAATGAAGAGGTCTCCCGCTTTTACTTCGCGCGAGTCGATGCTGACATTTGAAATCTGCAGAGCTTTGATCTCGGCCAGGTTTGAGCTTAGTGCGCGGATGATGTGGGTGAGGTTCAGCATTTTACTCTCCCAGGCTGCTGGCAGAATTCTGCCCGTTGGCCTGCATGCGGATATTATCTGGCGGGATGCCCATCAAAACGACCAGGTTGCGGACGGTATCAGCGAAGACTGGGGCAGCGACTATGGAAGCCCATTGAGAAATTTCAGGCCTTTCCAACCAAACATAAACCAGGAACTCAGGGTCGTCTGCCGGGCCCCATCCAACAAATGAAGCGTTGGTTTCCGAGGTGGTATAGCCAAATTCTGTGGCGATGGACCCTGTTCCGGTTTTGCCTGCCAAAGTGTAACCTTCTACCAGGGCATCGGAAGCTTCACTTTCCAACGAGGTCACAAGCATATCGGTTAAAGTTCGGGCAGTTTCCGCTTTGATAGGGGTGCCCACGAGTACAGGTTTAATTTCCATTTGTTTGCCGTCGATCATCAAGGATTTGACCACGTGCGGTGCGTACATCTTGCCTTCATTGGCAACTGCTCCTATGGCCATCGCCATCTGGATGGGAGTGACTGAGATGCCCTGTCCAAATGAGTTCGTGGCAAGATCCACTTCGTACCACTGGTTATCACCCGGCAGTTTGAGCGGCCAATGCTGTTCGCCTGCCAGGTCTATACCTGTATTACGGTCGAAGCCAAACGCCTTGATATAGTCATAAAAACGATCAGCGCCCAATTGTACGGCAATCCAGGTAAGGCATACATTTAGCGAGTGCTGCAAGCAGCCTGTCATGTCCTGAAGGCCCCATGCGCCGTAATCCCAGTTGTTAATGGTATAGCCGCCGATGTCGTAACTGCCGGTATCCATGAATGTGGTCTGCGGGGTGACCGCGCCAGCATCCAGGGCAGCTGCCATCGTAATGACTTTGAAGACGGAACCGGATTCATAAGTCTGGCTGACGGCACGGTTGAACGGTGTGGTGCCAGGGAACACACTGGCATAGGTCCAGTATTGGTTGGGATCCAGGCGGGGCGTCGTAGCCATGGCAAGAACTTCGCCATTCTTGGGATTGTAGACCACGATTGTGCCCGATTTGGCTTTGGACCAACGCAGGGCATCTTCGAGCTGTTTCTCAACCATGGCCTGGATTTCTTTGTTGATCGTCAGGACGACACTCGCCCCGGGGGGAACCTCCAGCAGGTTTTGTACCTTTTGGGGGTCAAACTCGGTATAGACTGCTTTCGGGGTTCCGGCCAGCAACTGGTTGTAATTTTCTTCAACACCAAAAAAACCTGCGCCTTTGGTGCGGTCGAGGTAACTATAAAAACCGAGAATGTTGGAAGCTAAGTCGCCTTCAGGATAAGAGCGCTTGTTGTGGGGCGTCCACATCAGGCCGTCCAGGCGGGGGCGAATCTCGCCCTTCGCCAATTCGCGGGTTTTGTAGTCTTCTTCGATGATTTCAAGCTGCCTGATTTCATCCTTGGTAGCAAAACCTGAAAGGGTGATATATTGTGGGCTTCCCTCGGCATCAGGGTCGATGGAGGCATATTCCAGGGTCTTGGCATAATCCAGTTTCAGTACATCGGCAGCAACCTTGGCTAAAGTTTCAGGTTGACGAACGCTGGGCAGGTCGATACCGACCTCATAGATTATTTCATTGCCGGCCAAAAGGTCGCCATTGGCATCGTAGATATTGCCGCGGTCCGGGTAAACCACCTGGTTGACGCCCATGTAATTTTCGGCGACATCCAAAATGGCTTTACTGGCAGGCATGTTTTGGATACGTACCATCTGCAAGACGATTGCCAGGCCGATAAGGCTGAATAAAACACCGATGAATTTGAAGCGGCCTACCTTACGTTCCATCATGGCCGCACCTGCTCCATGGTCAGCTGCGCATTGATCTTTTCCTGGAACCACTCCACCAGCGTGCTGGTGTATTCCGGCAGGATTTCTGGATAATTGCTCGACTGAACCTGTTTGGTCGTGCTGGGGTTAAACGCTGTGAGGCCCTGGTAACCCGGAACTTGGACGTAAAGACCCTCAGCTGGGTCCATTAACTGCATGCCGAGCTCCTTCGAGCGGGCATACATGGATTTAGCGGAAGAAATTTGAGCGAGCTCGGTTTGCATATCATTGATTGTCAATTTCATGCTTTCCACGCGGCTATCCAGCATTTGTACCTGGCGCCCCGTGGTGGCAGTGCGGCCGCTGATGGAAAGATAGAGGCCAGCTACGACAGCTACAGCTAAAAGCACTGCCAGGAAAATGCCAGCATACTGGAGCTGTTGCCGCCAGGGTGCTTGCTTATAGGCTTGAACGAAATTTTGTTTCATTGCCTTTTCCATGCAGTTTATGTGCCACCTAGAGCTTTTCTGCCACTCGCAGCTTGGCACTGCGCGAGCGGGGATTTGCCGATATTTCCTCGTCTGAGGGGGTCATCGGATGCCGGTTGATCAGCCGCAAGCTCGCTTTATGCTCACAGGTGCAGACCGGTTGGTCAGGAGGGCAGATGCAATCCACACTTTCACGCTTGAAATACTGTTTGACAATCCTGTCTTCAAGCGAATGGAAGCTGATAATGGCAATTCTTCCTCCGGGGTTTAAATGTGCTGTTAATTCTGGCAAGGCTTCTTCCAGGGTCTGGAGTTCTGCATTAACCGCGATTCTTAAGGCTTGGAAAGTGCGTGTTGCCGGATCTTGTTTTTCTTTGGTGTTACCCAGTGCAGAGCGCACAATTTGTGCCAGTTGGGTAGTTGTCTGCACTCTGCCAGCAAGCTTGATGGCCCTGGCAATCCTGCGCGAAGCCCTTTCTTCACCGTATTTCCAGATGATGTCGGCTAGTTCAGTCTCACTGAGGGATTCAATCAGCTTGGCTGCGCTCGTGCCGCCCGTAGGGTCAAAGCGCATATCCAGCGGTGCTTCGCCCCTAAATGAAAAGCCACGCGAGGTTTGGTCGAATTGCATGGAAGAAACCCCCAAATCCAGAAGAATCCCATCCACCTTGTCCCAGCCGATTTTCATCAGGATTTCTGAGACATCGCGGTAAGAACCGTGTATAACCTTGGCCCGCTGGCCGAATTCGGCCAGACGCCTTCGGGTTAGGGTGATAGCGGTTGGGTCCACATCCAGCGCAATTAGTTCACCGAGGGGTGAAGATGCTTTCAGGATCCCCCATGAATCACCACCAGCCCCGGCAGTGCAATCTAAATAACGCTTGGGGCTGGTTGGCGCGAGACTATCTATACATTCCTGGTAAAGTACCGAACGATGGGGTGCGACCAACCCAGCGTCCATAATCATCATTCTCCCCGGGTGGAAATGTCAAAGGCTTCCCAGCGTGAGCTGTTCATGCCAGATTCATTCAGCGCAGCGTTTTGTTCTGCCCAGGTCTTGGCGGACCAGAGTTCGAAGTAATCGCCGACGCCGACCACCACAACCGAATCTTCAATGCCAGCGACTGCACGGAGATTGGCGGGGATCAGGATGCGACCTGCGGTGTCGTAGGTGACGTTGGCCGAATTGCTGAATATCTTGCGGCGGAGAGCTCGAGATTCAGCGTTGGTAATTGACAGCTTGCTCAAATTTGTGGCAATTTGTTCAAAATCTCGCTTGGAATACGCCACCAGGTTGGCTTCAAAACCTTCCGTTACGTAAAGCCCATCGAGAGCTTGTTCACGGAAATTGGCTGGGATGGTCAGCCGACCTTTTGCGTCCAAGTTGTGTTCAAATTGTCCAAAGAACATCTGTTCTAATCCCTCTTTAATCGGCGAAGCGCCCTCTTGAGCGCTCCTTTCTTGACACTTTATGACACTTTATGACACTTTACAACATTATAACGGAAATCTACGGGAACGCAAGGGTTTGGCATGGCTTTTGCAGAGCAATTTCCATTTATTAACCAGGGCAAATGCATATAGGAAGGCATTAACCCCCTTGAACCTTGCATCCGGCAAACAGAGGCTGTAATTTTGTTTAAAAACTAGCTTATTCTGCATGGTTGGGATACCAGGAAAAGAAGTCATACAATGGCGTGAATTTCGCCCGTTTTGACGCACCGGAGCGCTTAGCCTCTGTCAATTGTGAATCACCAAAATCAGTGATTGCTTTGATTGCATTCCATGAATGGCCTGGCTAACAGGTAAGGAGCTTCAAAATTGAGCTTTCACATGCATTTACGCAACCCCAGGCTTGTCGCTAAAAAACGCATCGCTAAAAAACGCATCGCTAAAAAACGCAGGAAACCACCCCCTCAATTGCATTATAATTTGGCCAATGAGCACTCCCAGCGTTCTGAATGAACGTTATCAGTTGTTGGAATCCCTTGGCAACGGCGGCATGGCCCTGGTCTATAAGGCCAAGGACCTGATGCTTGAACGCAATGTAGCAGTCAAACTTTTGCGTGAAGACTATTCCAAGGATTTGGCATTTCGCGAACGTTTCCGCCAGGAAGCCCGGGCTGCGGCTAACCTGACCCATCCTAACATTGTTACCGTTCACGACTTTGGCCTTGATCAGGGCCATTTGTTCATCGTGATGGAATTCGTACCGGGTGATGACCTCAAGAGCCTCATCCGCCAGAAGGGGCAATTCAGCGTGCAGGAATCACTGGAGTTGATCATCCAGGCCTGCCAGGGGGTTGGCTATGCCCATAGAGCTGGCCTGGTGCACTGTGACATCAAACCCCACAACATGCTGGTGACCCCTGAAGGCCGCCTGAAGGTCACGGATTTTGGCATTGCCCGCGCCCTGGCAAGCATTGACCCGCAAGAGCGCAGTGATGTCGTTTGGGGCTCTCCCCACTACTTCTCACCAGAACAAGCCGCGGGTTTTCCGCCTTCTCCAGCATCTGACGTGTATTCCTTGGGTGTCATTCTCTATGAGCTCCTAACCGGTAATTTGCCATTTACGGCCAAAGATTCTGCTGACCTTGCGCGTATGCATAGGGAGGCAATCCCGCATCCACCGCGTCTGAGCAACCTTCAGATCCCCCAGGCGCTTGATGACCTGGTGATGAAAGTGCTGGCTAAAGAACCCAGCTCGCGCTACCGCACAGCAGACCAAATGGGGCGGGTTCTGCAGAATTTGTATGAATCCAACCCTACTCTTCGGCGCACAAATTCCTACCTGACTCAAGGCTACAACGTTATGGCCGGACGATCGGTACCAGTTTACATGCCTGGCGGCATGACCGGGGAAGACCTCGAACTGAGCTCTCAAGAGCAGGCACAGGAAGCCCTTGAAGCTGCACAGCAAGACCCCATCGGGCCAGAGGCAGGTGAAATTGAAGATGCCCGTGCCAGTCAGCCAGCCCAGGTGAAGTTACCCACGTCTGGCCAAACCATTCCTGAAGCCTTAAAAGCTGCCTCAAGTAAACTTGAAGAACCCGTTTTCACTCCCCAGCAACCGGTTTCAACACCTATTTTGGCAGGCACCGAAACCCAAAAACCCCTTAGCCCGGTCGCGTTGGCGGCGCAAAAAACGTTATCCCAGGCGGATCTTGACCTTCCCCTGCCCAAGCCAGTAGATTGGCTTACCTGGTTATTAGGCCTGGCTGCCATTGTGCTCTTATTGGGCTTAATCCCATTTTGGACCTACATTTATTGGGTCTTACAAGGATGAGCATGGAAACGCTAATCTCGCCATCCATACTTTCAGCGGATTTACGCTATCTTGAAGGCCAAATCAGGGCTTGCGAAGAGGGCGGTGCCGATGCCATTCATATTGATGTGATGGATGGCCGCTTCGTCCCGCTGATTACCTTTGGCCAGGCCATCGTGAAAGCTTGCAGGCAAATTACCAGCCTTCCCCTGGACTGCCACCTGATGATAGTCGAACCTGAAAAACAGCTTGAGGAATTCGCGAAAGCTGGTGCGGATCTCATAACCGTGCATTGGGAGACCTGCCCGCATATCCACCGCACGCTGCAAACGATTCGCTCTTTAGGTTTACAGGCTGGGCTGACATTCAACCCTGCCACACCAGTCGATGGGTTGGAATATCTTGGTGATCTCGTGGATTTGGTTTTGATTATGTCCGTGAATCCCGGCTTTGGCGGACAGGCATTCATCCCTTCCACCATTACAAAAATTGAAAAGACATCTGCTCTGCTTAAGAAAATCGGCAGCCCGGCCATCATCCAGGTGGATGGCGGCATCGAAGCCGCAACGGTTCGCTCCGTTTATGATGCAGGCGCGCGCAACATGGTAGCTGGAACATCTATCTTCAAGCATCCTGAGGGTATTCAGGCTGGTATCCACACCTTGCGTGAAAAACTTAAATAAAAAAGCCGCAATAGCGGCTTTAATTGCAAGTAGAAAAGGATTACGATTAGTTGAACGCTTTGGTTAAAGTCTTTATGCAGCGCGCACAGAGAACTTTGCGTACCATCTTGCCGTTTTCCAGAACGCTGATCCGCTGCAGGTTAGGGCGGAATTCACGACGGGTAGCGACAAGAGAGTGGCTGCGGTTATGACCGAAGGTTGTAGTCTTACCACAATGAGCACATTTAGCCATCTCGATATCCTTTCAATGCATTATAATTTCAGGCGCGTTTTTTTCTTACTCGCGCGAAGGCTTATAATAACACAATCTTTTGAATGAAGCAAGAATTAAAAGCTGAAAGGTTTGCCTTATGACAAATCAGGAAACTGAACTAGGAAAAATTTATATTCTGCCCAGAGCTATCCGCACTGTTGCCAGGGATGCTGCACTGCAGTCTTACGGTGTAATCGGCATGGCACCGGCCAATCTGGGTGAAGCTATTAATAAGATGTTCTGCAAAAGTGCTGAATATGGCATCCTTGTGAAATCTGATCCGGATGGATTTGAGCTAACCCTCAACCTGGTGATTGAATACGGCTTGCGGATACGCTCCGTCACCGATTCAGTTGCTGAAACGGTTGCTTACCATGTTCAGAAGGTAATGGGTATTCCAGTTAAACGAGTCAATGTACATGTGCGCGGATTGCGCATCAGTAATCCTGATTGACGCATTCTGAGGCTATATGACCAAAAAGAAAAATACAGCACCTGAAGAGATTCGCCATGCCATCCTGGGTTCGCCTGTTGATGGCATGGGTTTGCTCTCTTTATTTGACGCAGGGCTTACCTGGCTGCAGGCCAACCAGGCTTACGTAAATTCCCTGAATGTTTTCCCCGTTCCTGATGGGGACACAGGCACTAACATGGTTCTCACCATGCAGGCTGCCCTGCGTGAAGCCGAAGCTACTGGCACCGAGAATGTCGGTGAAATGGCCAAGGCCCTGGCCCAGGGGGCGTTGATGGGTGCCAGGGGCAACTCCGGCGTTATTCTCTCGCAGATCTGGCGAGGTTTTTCACGCTCACTCGACAGTTTGCCAACCATGGATACAGCCTTGCTGCTTAAAGGGCTCACGGAAGCGCGCGACACAGCTTATAAAGGGGTCGTAAAACCTGTTGAAGGTACCATTCTGACCGTCATCAAGGATATCGCCACCTCTGCGAATGCCTCGTACGAACGCGGATCAAAATTGAATGAAATGCTCAGCGAAATCGTGGAAGCGGCACAGGAAAGCGTCAAACGCACACCTGAACTGCTGCCTATTCTCAAACAAGCAGGTGTAGTCGATTCCGGCGGCATGGGTCTGGCCTTTATTTTTGAAGGCATGGACCGCTTCGCACGGGGAGAAACACTCGAGATCAGTGAAAATCTGCTTAAGCCTTTGGCCGAGTTTGACATGGAACACACCCTGGGAGAAGTTGAAGAAGGCCAGGATTATGAGGTTGTTCTGGATTTCACTCCCAAGTCTGGTTTTGACCTGCAGGAATACTACAATGGCCTGGAGCCCATCGGCACAAGCATCCAGGTAGGTGAGGGAGATGGCATCTACCGCATGCACATCCATACCGAGCTTGCCAAGCGCTTTGAACCCATTGTCTACACTGAGGGTTTGGGTGTGGTCAAAAAAGTGATGATGGAAAACCTGCGCGAGCAGATGAACGGGAACGCTGCCCCCGAAGAATTAAAGCTGACTACTGTTGAAAAAGGACAGACGGGCGTGGTAGTGGTTTCACCTGGGGATGGTCTGTCCAAAATTTATGCCAGCCTGGGTGCAAATGCGCTTATCAAGGGTGGCCAGACCATGAACCCGAGCGTTAAAGATATTCTGGCGGCTATCGAGAGCCTGCCAACTGATAATGTCATCGTCCTCCCAAACAACAGGAACGTAATTCTCGCGGCTGAAAATGCAGCTAAGGCCACTTCCAAAAAAGTTGCCGTACTACGTTCACGTAATGCTCCCCAAGGTTTTGCTGCGCTATTGCGCTTGATGCCGGATAGTTCAATCGATGAAAACCTGAGTTCGATGAATGAAGCCATCCAAGAAGTGCATACTGGGGAAATCACGACTGCCAGCCGCAGTGTGGAAATCGAAGGTGTTCAGGTTCAAAAGCACCAGGTAATTGCGCTTTTTGATGGCAAACTGGTCGCTTCTGCCCCTAGTATTGAAGAGGCCTGCCAGATCCTTTTCGAGAAAACCAAGGTAGAACAATATGAAAGTATCACCTTGTTCTACGGTCAAGATATGCCTCTGGCGAGGGTAAACGAGATCGCGGATGACCTGAAGGCCAAATACCCCAGCCACTCGATTGAAGTTCACTCGGGTGGTCAGCCGCACTACCAGCTGATTATCGCTTTTGAATAATCAATCTTCTTCCAGGAAGGCAGCCAGGTGGCTGCCTTTTTTTATTCACTTCAAAGGTGGGCTTGCTTTTGCGATTATGATTAAGACCTGAAAATAATGGAAACTTACCGCGATCGCTTCATCAAAATGCTGCGTTTTGAAGCCAGGCAAGGCTATGAAAACAAGGCGGTTACAGGCGGTTTGGACCACCTCAACCAGACCTGGCCGACCGAAGCCCGGCTGGCTGGCTTGCCTGAGGCAACGGTGGCGCAGGTGAGCGAATTGCTTGTGAAATATCCGAATTACGACCTGCTGCATCGCCGCGATGCCATAATGAGCATCCTGAGGCTCTTGGGGGAAGAAGTACGCACCTTGCCCGCACTAAAGGCATTAGCCCCGGCGACACAATCAGAAATAAAAACTGCAAAACAGCCAGTTTCTGAACGCAATTCTCGTGCACGCAGGCAGGAACAGCCCCAACCTGAAGCTCAAGCAAAGGCGCCCAGCGCTGGAGCCTCTCCAAGGCGCAGCTCTAAACAATCGCGCACAGATTTCGTCCCCAGCCAGGCCGACCCGATTGGCCTGAACGCTCCGGCAACAGTCATCCGTGGCATCGGAGAAAAGCAAGGCAAAGCCCTGCAGAAATTGGGTGTGAGGCGCATTAAGGACCTGATTTATCTCTTCCCGCGGCGCTATGACGACTACTCCAAGCTCAAACCGATCGCCCATCTCTTCTTTGGTGAAGAAGTCACCATCGTTGCCGAGGTGCAATCTGCTAAATTGTTCAGCACTAAAAGTGGCCGCAAACTGCTTGAGGCGGTCGTTAGCGACCCGACTGGCAGCTTGCGACTTTTGTGGTTCAACCAGGAGTGGCATTTGCGCTATCTGAAACCGGGAACGATGATCTCCATCTCTGGCAGGGTGGAATCCTACATGGGGCGCCTGGTCATCATGCAACCGGATTACGAGCCCATCGACCAGCAGCAGCTACACACCAACCGTATCGTGCCGGTTTACCCGCTGACTGCTACAATCTCGCAAAAATGGCTGCGTAAAACGGTTTTCAATACCCTTGAGTACTGGGTGCCCAAGGTGCCTGAATTCTTACCGAATTCCGTCCTCGACCAGGGCGACCTGATCCGGCTGGATGAAGCCCTTCGGCAGGTACATTTCCCCGACAGCCAGGATTTGCTCAAGACTGCCCAGCATCGATTGGCTTTTGATGAAATTTTCCTGCTGCAGCTGGGTGTACTCCGACAAAAGAAAGATTGGCAGCAGCTCTCCGGCGCGGCGCACACGGTTAACGATGCTTGGCTGAATGAACGGGTGAAGGCACTGCCGTTTCCGCTTACCAGGGCGCAGCATGCTGCAGTCAGCGACCTGCGGGCGGATTTGGCGCGCAATCGCCCCATGAACCGATTACTGCAAGGGGACGTCGGCTCTGGTAA
>WOZB01000270.1:11497-13310 GCA_011620445.1 Anaerolineaceae bacterium
TGGCGCGCAATCGCCCCATGAACCGATTACTGCAAGGGGACGTCGGCTCTGGTAAGACAGCTGTGGCCGCGTTGGGCATGCAGATGGTCATCCAGGATGGCGCCCAGGCGGCTTTGATGGCACCTACCAGCATCCTTGCCGAGCAGCACGCCCGCACACTGGCCAAGTTGCTGGCAGAGCCTGCCAATGGGCAGGGAGCCTTTCTTAAACCAGGCGAACTGGCTTTGCTGACCGGCGATACCAAGAAGAAAGAGCGCGTTGAATTGCTTGCGGGTTTGGAGAGCGGCAAGGTGAAATTGCTGATTGGCACACATGCTCTGATTGAAGACCCGGTGAAATTCCACAATCTGCAAATGGTGGTGGTGGATGAACAGCACCGCTTCGGGGTTGAGCAACGCGCAGCACTCAGGCAGAAAGGCAGCAATCCGCATCTGCTGGTGATGACTGCCACACCCATCCCGCGCTCACTGCAGCTGACAGTTTTTGGTGATCTGGACGTTAGCATTATGGATGAGATGCCCCTTGGCCGCAAGCCCATCAGTACCATGATTCTGATGCCAGGTTTACGGGAAAGAGCTTACCAGTTGGTCGAATCGCAGGTGCGGGCGGGGCACCAGGCCTTCATCATTTACCCCCTCGTAGAGCAGGGTGAAAATGAAGAAGCCAAGGCTGCGGTCGAAGAACAGCAAAGGCTACAATTAGAAGTTTTCCCACACTTGCGCGTAGGTTTAGTACATGGACGCTTGAAACCGGCTGAAAAAGACGCAACGATGCTTGCTTTCCGCAATCGTGAGTATGACATTTTGGTTTCAACCTCCGTAGTTGAAGTGGGTGTGGACATCCCCAATGCCACGGTGATGATTGTGGAAGGCGCGGACCGTTTTGGCCTGGCGCAGCTGCATCAATTCCGCGGCCGGGTAGGGAGGGGCGCTGAACAGTCCTTTTGTGTGCTCATTCCCACAGTGGACGACGCGGTTCAAAACCAGCGTCTGCAGGTTTTAACCCAAACAAACGATGGTTTTGTACTTGCCGAAAAAGACCTTGAGCAGCGCGGACCTGGGGACTTTTTGGGTACCCGCCAAGCCGGGTTTATGGAACTGCACATGGCCAACCTGGCCGATGTGCGCATGATCGCCAAGGCGCGCTCAATCGCTGAGAAGCTTATGGAAACTGATCCTGCATTAGAATCAAAGGATAATCGCCTTCTCAAACTGGCCATGGAAGAGTTTTGGCCGGCGATGCAGAAGAAAGGAGATCTAAGCTAATGGCAAAAGTTGTCTTTCCCGGTTCGTTCGACCCAATCCATCTTGGCCATGTAGATATCGCCAGGAGGGCTTCGGAAGTCTTTGATGAGGTCATTGTAGCGGTGTACGACCGTCCGTCCAAGCATTTACTATTCACTGAATCTGAGCGTATCAAGATGGCCAGGGAGTGCCTGAAATCTTTCAAAAACATTGAGGTTGTCGGTTATAGCGGCCTGACGATTAACTTTGCTAAGGAAATCAAGGCAAAGGCTATTGTCCGGGGTTTGCGCGTATTTTCTGACTATGAGTACGAATTCCGCATGGCGCTTGCCAATCATCGCCTGAATAACGAAATCGACACGATTGCTTTGATAACGGCTGAAGAAAACATGTTTATTTCCTCTTCCACGGTCAAAGAAATCGCTTCTTTCGGTGGGGACGTGTCCAGCATGGTGCCGCCGCTGGTGGAAAAAGCACTCAAGAACAAGTACAGAAGCAAGGATGCCGAGCCTCTTTGATCCATTTTTACAAGCTGTGCCTCGCTTCATTCTAGCCATTCCTCGAAAAGC
>WOZB01000267.1 GCA_011620445.1 Anaerolineaceae bacterium
TCAAACACAGCGCACGGACCTGGCCAAGTTATTTGACCATCCTGCGCTATAAATTGAGATGGGTTAATCTGATAAAAAAGGCGCAAAAGCGCCTTTTCTTATGCTTCAAAGTACTTATAAGCGTTTGACCGCCCTGGTTAGCATATATAGGGGAATGTACTGCCCAACGGGGCTCCGGCTGTCAGTGTCTTCCAGGATATGGGTCAGGCAGAAGCCGGCCTTTATTTGTCCGTTGAGTTGTGCTTCAAGACTATGTGAAAACTGCAGTGAACCGTATTCCAGTTGCAGCTCACCGCCGGCTTCCGCGAGTGCTATCGGGTCATAGGGAAGCTTATTTACGATCCTTATCTCTTCAACAGGTTTATCGGTAACATCGAACGCCCAGGTTATTGGAACTGAAAAGCCGGTCATTAAGATCCCACCTGGTTTTAGCACTCTGAAGCATTCCTTCCACAGCGACTCGACAAAACGGATGTAGCAGGTTGAAACCGGGTTAAACACCAGACCAAATGATTCATCTGCAAAAGGCAGGGGTTTGGCCATATCGCCTTTGACAGTTCCAATTTCATAGTGTTCTCTCTTAGCCACCATTTTCTCCGCAGCCAATTGGGCGTTGGAATTGTCAAACACCGTGCAAATAGCCCCTTTTGCGGAAAAGACAGGCATTTGCTGCCCTCCGCCCGAAGCCAGGCCTAAAACTTTCAAACCTTCCAGGTTGGGGAACCAATCCAATGGTATGCTCCTACCCGGGGTCAGAATGATATCTAATTCCGCATTTTTAGCTTTAATAAAGGCTTCATGCTTGAGGGGCACGGTATAGCCCATGCCATCTGAGCTCCAATTATCCCAGGCTTCCGCATTCGTTTTGGCAACATCGATTACTTTTTTCATTCCAGCCTCGCTTGCGCTAAAATAGTTCTTAAAAATGAATTCTATCGGATTAGGTTAAATATGATCAGAACTCGCTATGCCCCCAGCCCAACTGGTTTTATGCATGTCGGTAATTTGCGCACCGCACTCTATGCTTACCTTATTGCCAAACACGGCAATGGCAAATTTCTGCTGCGCATCGAGGATACGGATAGTAAACGCTATGTAGAAGGCGCGCTTGAGGCCATCTATCATTCCCTCATACTTGCCGGGCTCACTTACGATGAAGGCCCTGATAAGGATGGCGGTTTTGGACCCTACGTCCAAAGCCAGCGCCTACCCATCTACAAACGCTATGCTGAGGAATTGGTGGCTAAAGGCGAAGCTTATTACTGCTTCTGCCAAAAAGAGGATCATGTGAATGAAGAGGAGGAAGAGGAGGAGGTTCCCTTCGTCCCCGAAAGGAACATTTGCCGCCTGCTTAGTCCTCAGGAGGCTCAAGCCCGCTTAGCCGATGGTGAACCGGCTGTCATTCGCCAGCGCATTCCCGATACGGGCATGACCACGTATCACGATCACATTCTCGGCGATATCAGCTTCGAAAACGCCCTGCTGGATGAACAAGTACTCTTGAAGAGCGACGGCTATCCTACCTACAACTTCGCAAACGTCATTGACGATCACTTGATGCAGATCACCCATGTCGTCCGCGGCCAGGAATACATTTCTTCAACCCCCAAATACAGCCTGCTTTACCAGGCTTTTGGCTGGCAATCGCCAGTTTTGGTTCACTGTCCGCTCATTGTCAACGAAGACGGCACCAAAATGTCCAAACGCAAGGGAGCTCCCACCCTCGAGCAAATGGTTGAGATGGGATTCCTGCCAGCGGCTATCGTCAATTATGTTTCTCTGCTGGGTTGGAACCCTGGTACCACCCAGGAGATCTTCACCCTTGAAGAGCTTGTGCAGGTCTTCAATGTTGATCGGATCAACAAGTCCCCGGCTGGTTTTTCGATGGAGAAACTCACCTGGATGAACGGCGAGCACATTCGCCGCCTCAGCCCCGAAGCATTCCATGAATTGGCACTATCCTGGTACCCGGATTCGCTCAAGAAGCTTAAATTTGACCTTGAAAAAATTAGCCGGCTCATCCAGGTGCGCACGGAAAGGCTGAGTGATATTCGCACAATGATTGGCTTCCTGGCAGAATTGCCTGAATACGAACCCAGCGTGTTTGTGAATGACAAATCAAAATCCACGTTGGAGAGCAGTCGGAAGATCTTACAGAAGACCATCCCGTTATTGGAAGCCCTTGAACCCTGGACAAATGAAGCCATTTTTACCTGCCTAAAGACTTTTGCCATTGAAAATGGGTTCAAGGTGGGAACAGTCATGTGGCCTATTCGAACCGCTTGCTCTGGTTTGGAAGCTACCCCTGGCGGCGCCACCGAATTGGCCGATTTGCTTGGAAAAGAGGAAACGCTTAAACGCCTGCGCTTGGGTCTTGCTAAGCTGCAATAGATTGCCGTTGCACGAAACCGTTTGGTATAGAACTTGCATTTTATAGATGAAATAGAAACGGGCGTGTAAAACAATGATTAATTCGGCAATAAACCCTGTACTTGGCTTGTCCTTACCTGCAAGTTTCTTTTTCCATCTCGCATATTTTCTGCTTTGTTCTGCGCTCCTGGCCTTTGATACCCAGCATCAGCAATTCCCCGCTTCACTGCGAACTGCCTTTCGCGTTCTGGTTGGCATAAATTTGGGTATCCTGGTGCTCCACCTCTTTTGGAGCTCCACCCAGATTTTCAACTTGGCTCTTCCTTTACTCGATAGCTTGATCAGCTTGCTCAGTTTGCTTTGGTTGACCTGGTCTCTACGGCATGCAAGTGAATCTTCGGCCTCC
>WOZB01000211.1 GCA_011620445.1 Anaerolineaceae bacterium
CCCTCTCGAGAGGGGGTCCGAGAGCGCAGCAAACGGGGGGGTGTAGACAGGGAAAGGCAAGAAATGACAACACAACAAGCAGGCAAGGCCCCCATTTATTTCCCCATCTATTCAGCACCCCCCGATTTCATCGACCCCCTCTAAAAAGGGGGTTAACCTGACCCAAACCCCCTCTCGAGAGGGGGTCCAAGCGCAGCGAACGGGGGGGGAAATGAGAATAATTAGCTAACAACACGGTACACACTTTACCACCCCCCGATTTCATCGACCCCCTCTAAAAAGGGGGTAAAGCCGGAGGAATTAATTCTTCTACTGAGAAGTAGGTGAATCTCAGCTAAAACCAGTTACCCTTTGTTCCGCCACTTCTTCAATCCGCTCACACACCTGCGCGAATTGGTGATCCACTTCCCAGTTAGTAAACCTGAGAACAAGTAAACCCTGTTCTTCCAAAAACCGCGTCCTAAAAATATCCTGGTTTAATTTCTTTTCCTCAAAGTGCTGACCCCCATCAATCTCAATGACCAGTCTCGCTTTGTGGCAATAGAAGTCAACAATATAAAAACCAATTACCTTTTGACGATGAATACGATACTTGAACTTGCGTAGAAATTGATAATAAAGCTGATTTTCCTGAGCGGTTGCATTGTTGCGTAAATCCCGCGCCTTATCTCTGAGACTCATTTCAGGCATAACTCAATTTTATCCAATTTTGGACTATGATTGTGCAGGAAGATTAACAGGGAGAATCAATCGATGGCTGAGAAAGTATTCAAAGGCAAAATCAACGCAAAAGGCACAGAGATAACCATAATTTCTACCGGAACTGATGATGATTACATCAGCCTAACGGATATTGCACGTTACAAAAATAGCGAAGACCCAAACGGCGTTGTGGCAAACTGGCTCCGCAACAGGAATACCATAGAATTTCTCGGCGTTTGGGAACAACTGTATAATCCGATGTTTAAACCCCTCGAATTCGAGGGGTTTAGGAGAGAAGCCGGGCTTAACGCTTTCACGTTGTCGCCGATGAAGTGGATAAAATCCACAGGTGCCATCGGGATAACAGTAAAAGCCGGGCGTGGCGGTGGGACATTTGCCCATAAAGATATAGCGTTTGAGTTCGCCTCTTGGATTTCTGTGGAATTCAAACTCTACATCATCAAGGATTACCAACGCTTGAAGGCTGATGAAAACAGTAAAATTTCACTTGATTGGAAGGTAAATCGGATATTAGCGAAGGTAAATTACAAAATTCATACCGATGCCATCCGCAGTGAACTGATACCACCCGATCTTTCTGCCCAGCAACGATCCTTCGTTTACGCCGATGAGGCTGACCTGCTGAACATGGCCTTATTCGGAGAGACAGCCGCGGATTGGCGCAAAGCCAACCCAGACAAGGATGGAAACATTCGCGACAACGCAAGCATAGAGCAATTGTTGGTTTTGGCGAATCTTGAAAACATTAACGCACTCTACATTAGCAAAGGATTATCAAGGGAAGAAAGGATAGGCGAACTAAACCGCCTTGCCCGCGAGCAAATGAAACAACTTCTGGGTATTAGCAGCGTTAATGCCTTAAAGAAAATTACGGGCAAATAATCAGAAATGGAAAAATCCGCATGAGCCAGTACAACATCGTCGCCGCCACCAGCCAGGCCACCGTCGTGGCCGAGTGCCAGTTCGATGAACGGGGCTCCAGTGCTTACCAATCCGAAGCCCAGCTGGAAGCCGAGTTCATCCGCCAGCTGGAAAGCCAGGGCTACGACTACATCCGCTTCACCAGCGAAAAGCAGCTCATCAACAACTTGCGCCTCCAGCTGGAAGCGCTGAACCAGATCAGCTTTACAGATTCTGAGTGGAAGCGCTTTTTTGAAGAGAAAATTGCCAGTGCCAACGAAGGCATCATCGAAAAAACCCGCCGCATTCAGACCGACCACGTGCAGCTCTTAAAACGGGATGACGGCAGCCCTGTCAATGTACGGCTCATCGATAAGGCAAACATCCATAACAACCGCCTGCAGGTGCTCAACCAGTATGAGGAAGGCGGCGGGGCGCACCCCAGCCGCTACGATGTGACCATCCTGGTGAACGGCCTTCCGTTGGTGCACATTGAGTTGAAACGCCGCGGGGTGGCCATTAAGGAAGCCTTCAACCAGATCAACCGCTACCAGCGCGAAAGCTTCTGGGGCTCTGCGGGGCTTTTTGAGTATGTGCAGATCTTCGTCATTTCCAACGGCACGCACACCAAGTATTACTCCAACACCACGCGCAGCCAGCACATCAAAGAAATGAACGACAGCTTCAGCCCGCGCGCCAAAAAGACCAGCCACAGCTTTGAGTTCACCAATTACTGGGCTGACGGAACCAACCGCATCATCCCCGACCTGGTGGATTTTACCCGCACCTTCTTTGCCAAACATACCCTGCTGAATGTGCTTATCCACTACTGCGTTTTTACCTCCGAAGACTTGCTGCTGGTGATGCGCCCCTACCAGATTGCTGCTACCGAGCGCGTGCTCACCCGCATCCTCACTTCCAGCAACAGCCATAATACCGGCAAGCTGGAGGCAGGGGGTTATATCTGGCATACTACCGGCAGCGGCAAAACACTCACCAGCTTTAAGACCGCCCAGTTGGCCACCGCCATCCCGGGGGTGGATAAGGTGATTTTCGTGGTAGACCGGCGCGACCTCGACTACCAAACCATGCAGGAATACGACAAATTCCAAAAAGGCGCTGCCAACAGCAACACCTCCACCCGGGT
>WOZB01000251.1:0-7893 GCA_011620445.1 Anaerolineaceae bacterium
GTCTGCCTGGCCGGCGATCGCATACTGGTCCGCCAGTTTCGAAACCAAGCCCAGGCCAGGGTCATTGCCCGCGGCTGAATAGGCTTTTTGGTAGTAGCTCAATTTCATTTCTGGGGAGCTTTGCAAGTCGCCAATTCGCAGGCAATTCGCAGATCAGGTTAACAGGCAAAATCGTTTATACTAACAAGGTTATGGATAGGATACGAAATTTTTGCATTATTGCCCACGTTGATCATGGCAAATCAACCTTAGCGGATCGTATGTTGCATCTTACGAATACCATTTCAGATCGGGATACGACCGAGCAGGTGCTTGACTCGATGGACCTGGAACGGGAACGCGGGGTGACCATTAAGGCTTCTGCCGTGCGCATGGTCTATGATGCCAAGGATGGCCAAAGTTACGAGTTTAATTTGATTGATACGCCAGGGCACGTTGACTTCAGTTACGAAGTTAGCCGGGCCCTTTACGCTTGCGAAGGTGCCATTCTCGTCGTTGATGCCACACAGGGCATCGAAGCCCAAACGCTTGCCAATCTCTACTTGGCTCTGGACGCGAATCTTGTTGTCATCCCAGTGCTGAATAAAATTGACCTTCCCTCAGCTATGGTCGAGGAGGTCACCAAAGACCTGATCAACTTGTTGGGTGTGAAGAAGGAAGAAATCATTCCTATCAGCGCTAAATCCGGCTTTAATGTTGAAGCTGTTCTTGAAGCTATCGTCCAGAAGGTTCCTGCTCCCAGGCGCGTTTCGGACGCTCCTTTGCGGGCATTAATTTTCGATTCGCACTACGACTCTTATAAAGGTGTCATTTCTTATGTGCGCATTTTTGACGGCTCGCTGACCCCGACTGACAAATTGTTGATGATGGCAACTGGTGTTAAGGTTGTGCCTGTGGAGGTTGGTATTTTTGCCCCCACGATGACGCCTGTAGATAAATTGGAAGCTGGGGATGTTGGCTATATTGCCACTGGACTGAAGACTGTTTCAGAATCCCGTGTGGGTGATACGGTGACAAACGCTAACAAGCCTGCTGATCAGGCTCTGCCAGGTTATATCAAAGTTAAACCGATGGTTTTCGCAGGGGTATTTCCGACTGAGGGTGAAGATTACCCCAATTTGAAAGAAGCTCTCGAGAAATTGCAGCTTAATGATGCCTCGCTGGTTTTCGAACCTGAGTCCTCTGAGGCGCTTAGTTTTGGCTTCCGCTGCGGCTTTCTGGGTCTTTTCCACATGGATATTATCCAGGAAAGGCTTGAACGAGAATATAACCTGGATGTGCTCTTCACAGCTCCCTCAGTTGCCTACCAGGTAAAAAAGCAAGATGGATCCACCGTAATTGTCGCTTCGCCAGCGGATTTGCCCGATGAAAGCATCATTACTGAAATTGAAGAACCATGGATGGCACTGGAAATATTTACCCCCACAGAGTATTACGGCATGATAATGGAGCTGGTAAAAAAGCGACGCGGAGTTTTTGTCAGCCAGGAATATCCCGCTGCCAATCGGGTTCAACTTAATTATGAAATTCCTTTATCGGAAATCATTATCGATTTCTTCGACGATCTTAAATCGGGCAGCCGGGGATACGCTTCGATGGATTACCAATTCCTGGAATATCGGCCCGGCAATCTGGTTAAGCTTGAGATTCTTATTAATGAAGAACCTGTAGACGCGCTCACAGCCATCGTGCACAAAAATGATGCCTACCATAAAGGGCAAGCCTTGGTCACAAAACTGAAAGAAATCATTCCTCCGCAACTTTTCGTGATTCCCGTTCAAGCATCATCACAAGGGCGCATCATATCCAGGGCGAATGTTAAGGCCCTGCGTAAGGATGTTTTGGCCAAATGTTACGGAGGCGATATCAGCCGGAAAAAGAAGTTATTGGAAAAACAAAAAAAAGGGAAGAAGCGCATGAAGATGGTGGGGAGCGTAGAATTACCCCAGGAAGCCTTTATGGCCATCCTGCGTTTGGATAAATAAATGCAATCACGATCAAACGCGTCGAAAGCGGGCTTGTTAATGAAATGGCTGGTTCCGATTGGGATCAGTGCACTTTCCATTTATTTACTGGCAGGCCAGATAAATCCTCAGGATCTGGTTGGAGCCTTGAAGTCTATCCCATTTTTGCCTTTATTCCTTTCTATTGTCTGTAATATTGCCGGTATGCTGCTTCGGGCGCTGGCCTGGAATCGAATCCTTGGCCATAATTTTGACTATAAGACCTCATTTTTTGCCATGTGTGCCGGTTATCTTTTGAACAACATTTTGCCTTTTCGCTTGGGGGAATTCGGTAGAGCCGCGTTATTGACCGGCAAAGATAAGAACAAAGCTCCATTTATGCAGGTCTTTGCTTCGATTATCACTGAACGAACTCTTGATATTTTCATAGCCTCGCTGCTGTTCCTGGTTACATTACCGTTGGTGGTATCTCAGAATTCATTGAAGACACTAGCATACATTGCGCTATTTTTTACAATCACGATCTTGGTAATTGGAGCTGTCGGTTCTAAAAACCAGGCAAGCGTAAAAGCCTGGATTGTTGCCCGCAAATTCTTAAGCCTTGAGAAACGAGAAAAACTGGCAAACCGTCTGGCAGGTTTTCTGGAAGGTTTTAAAATCTTTCTCAAACCCAGGCAGGCCATTCTGGCATTTAGTCTGCTATTTCTAAGCTGGATGATGGCCATAGTGCAATTATGGCTTATCCAGCAACCTCTTTTGGCGCATGGAAAATTCTGGTGGACTTTATTCGTTACCAGTGCAGGAGCCTTTGTCAACGCTTTGCCTTCTGCACCCGCGGGCCTGGGTGTGTTCGAAGCTGGTGTGGTTTCGGCTTACAGGTTGATTGGCGAACCACAATCAGTAGCCTTGGCATTGGCTCTTACTTTACATGCTACAACCTTTGTTCTGACCAGCCTCTTTGGCTTGGTTGGTTTGTCTCTTCTTGGAGAAAATCTGAAATCCCTTTTTAACAAGGCCAACCGGGGTAAAACTTTGGAGGTTGCAGCCCAGTGAAAATCCTGATTTCTGTGACTTATTTTGAACCATACAGCTCAGGTCTCTCACAGTTTGCGTTGCGGTTGGGCCGTGGTTTGGTTGGTTTAGGTCATCAAGTGACCGTCTTAACATCTCAATATATAAAAGAACTGCCACTGGAACAAGAGATATTCGGTATGCACGTAGTTAGAGTGCCAGTTGATTACAGACTGTCCAAAGGTGTTTTGATGTTGGGTTTAAGCAAGGCTGCGAAACCCTGGATCACATGGGCAGATGCAGTTAACCTACATTTACCGCAATTTGAATCGGCCTTATTGGCCAACTTAGCAAAAGCTCAGGGAAAGCGTTTGGTAATAACGTATCAGTGTGACTTAGAAAAACAGGGTAACCTAATTAACCAGCTGCCATACCTGGGTACCCGATTTTTGCACGGATTGGCTCTGAAAAAAGCCGATGTGGTCGCTCATATGACCAAAGACTATGCTGAAAGTTCCCCAGCTTTACAGAACATGCTTGAAAAAGTGAGGATTATTATTCCACCAATTAATCCTGTGGTAGCTCAAAAGGAAGTTATCCAAGGATTACGCCTGAAGTTTGGTTTGGACGAAAACCACCGTTATATTGGCTTATCCGGGCGGGTAGCTTCTGAGAAAGGTTACGAAACTTTAATTGAAGCCTTACCTGAAATTCTCAAAAGGTTTCCAGATATTAGGGTTTTACATGCTGGCTCATGGAAAGGTGTGGTGGGTGAGGAAGCTTACCAGGCTAAGATTGAGCGATTGATGAAGCCACAAGAATCCTATTGGACGAAGTTAGGTTTTCTTTCAGATGAAGAGTTTCTGGCCTTCTTCGCGATTTGTGACTTATTGGTTGTATGCAGCACTAATCGGACCGAAGCTTTTGGCATGGTACAGATTGAAGCATTTGCCCAGGGAACTCCCGTCGTGGCATCTGATTCGCCTGGTATCAGGGTGCCCGTGACCCAAACTGGGGCTGGGGCACTTTTCAGAGCCGGCGATGCCCGTTCCTTAGCTGAGAAAATCTGCCGTGTGCTGGAAAATGGTAAAGATACTTACCAAATTAAGCCCGAATATCTCGAAGAATTCAGTGAAGAATCCGTAGCAAAAAAATATCTGGAGATATTTAACAACTAAAACTTATGTTGACCTTAAATTCACAACAATTGGATGAAATCTGTCAGCGTCAACTCTTTTCGATCCCATATTTCCGGGGCATGTTGAGGGCTTGCGAGCAGCGTTTTTACGAAGAGCAAGCATTAAAGGAACCTGTTCTTGACATTGGTGCCGGGGATGGACATTTTGCCCAGGCACTGCTTGAGCATAAAATCATGTTGGGGCTGGACCCCTGGTGGGAACCGTTGCTTGAGGCAAACGATCGGCAAGTTTACGGTTTACTTGTCCAGGCCGTTGGCGACAAGATTCCAGTATCTAAAGATGTTTTTCCGACGGCTATATCAAATTCAGTCCTTGAACACATTCCGCATGTGCAAAGCGTCCTTGATGATGTAAATCGTTGCCTGATACCTGGCGGCAAATTTTACTTTGCGGTCCCAAATGCCCGTTTTATGACTGATCTTTGGGGCATGAAAGTGTTAACGACTATTGGCTTAAGAGGCTTGGCTAAGGCTTATTCCAGGTTCTTTAATAGAATTTCCCGGCATGTCAACCTTGACACACCTGAGACCTGGAAAGCCCGGCTAAAGCAAGCAGGGTTTACCCAGGTGGAATCCTTCAACTATTTTCCTGTTTGGGCGTTGCATATGCTTGAAAGAGGCCACCTCTTTTGCATATTCACATTGTTATTTAAGAAATTATTCGGCAAATGGATACTGTTCCCATCGACCAAAAATCCTTTCATTCCTTATAAGAAAGTCAGACAATTGCTTGAGAACCCGTATTGCGAAGACGGAACTGAAACATTTTTTGTAGCCACAAAATAAACTTTATATCCTTATGGACAGTTCTAATCAACCAAGCCAAAAAGCCCCGCGCATCGCGCTACACAAGACCATAGCTTTGGTCTTGTTAATTGCCATTTTGGTCGTTGGTTTCCTCTTGCGCAGCTATAACCTGAAATGGGATATGGGCACACATTTACACCCGGATGAACGTTTTCTCTCGATGGTCGAGACAAGCATCCAGCCCGTAAAATCCCTCGTCGATTATTTCAACACTGATACTTCAAGCCTAAACCCGCACAATCAGGGTCATGGCTTCTTTGTTTATGGAACGTTCCCAGTCTTTATTATTCGCTATATTGGTGAAATTACTCAACAGACCGGCTATGACTCAATCACGATACTTGGCAGGCAGCTCTCAGTTCTGACAGAACTTGTAACTATTCTGCTACTCTTCATAATCGGCAGGAAATTATGGAATGACTGGCTTGGCCTGGGAGCGGCTGCTTTCTACGCCCTTAGCGTTCTACCCATCCAGCAAGCCCATTTCATGACCGTGGATACATTCACGAACACTTTCGGTCTCCTGACGGTTTATGCGGGGGTACTGATTCAAATGCAAGCACCTATCTCTTCAGGACGAAGGTTGAGCGCGCGGGAGCTTTGGCCATTCATATTCTTTGGATTAACCCTGGGAATGGCTACGGCTTCCAAAGCCAATGCCGTCACGCTGGCACTGCTCTTGCCGCTCATCCTTTATGTGCGCTTTCTGAGAGCCCAATCACAGAGTCTTGAAAAAGACGCTTACCTGCGCAGTCTTGGCTTGATGGCATTAGCCGGCATAGTGAGCTTTATAACATTCAGAATTCTTCAGCCCTATGCTTTTTCGGGCCCGAGTTTCTTTAATTTCAATCTGAATCCGAAATGGCTTTCAAACATGCAGGAGCTTTCTGCTGCTTCTAACGGGCTTTCCGATTCTCCTCCTGCCCTACAATGGGCACGAAGATCCATATTTTTTGGACCTTACAATCTTGCGGTATGGGGGATGGGAATTCCCTTTGCCGTGCTGGCATTGTTCGGCCTGGCAGGACAAATCTACACTGGTATCAAACAGAAGGTGTTTCATTACCTTCCTATTGTTTTTTGGACACTGTTTTATTTCCTGTGGCAATCTTCTTCATGGACTTCTTCCATGCGCTACTATTTGCTTATTTATCCGCTTCTGGCGATTTCCGCTTCTTGGGCGTGCATCAAGCTCTTTTCTGTCCATAAATGGGTAACCTCCGGGAGAATTCGTTTTAATTCAGAAATTTGGGTCTGGGTAGGTAGGATTATCGCAGTGTTGGGGTTAATCGGTACTGGAGCCTGGGCTTATTCATTTACGCGAATCTATAGCCGGGACTTTACCCGCGTCTCTACAAGCGAATGGATCTACCAGAACCTTCCGGGTGCGATAACTTTAACAACCGAAACCAGCAACGGTATTGAAAAATTGCCAATATCGTTTCCAGCAGAAGTTGTGGTGCAGGGAAACAACCCGTTTTATGTTACTTATCACTCAACGCAAGATGAAAATCTTGACTCCCTGACGCTACCAAATGTACTGGATGAAGCCAATGAGAACAATAATTCCCTCTATACTTTAGAAGTTTTTGGCAGCCAGGGCGTTAATTCGTCTTTAGGTCCCCCAGTTAAGGCTCAATTGGCAACCGAGGATGCAAACAAGCCAAGCCGCTTAGTCTTCAAACTTCCACTTTATCCCTTCGTGGACGGAGAAAACTATGTGTTTGAAATACGAGCTGTTGCACCTCAGTCGATCACTCACTTCCAAGGGGAGCCGCAATTGTCATTCCCAAGAAGCGATGGCTCTTTCCATACCATCAGCCTGCCGAGAATTTCGGCACAGCTTGGCTCTGGCGAAAGCAGAAGGCTCACTTTCACTCTTCCCAATCCTGGACGGATAACTGAGCTTGAGATCCCGCATATGCTCGACCACAGCCAGAGTTCCGGAGTAAAACAAATTCAGTTTCGTCTTTCTTTAGGCAACAATCCTGAGGAATTCAGCACGGGAATTCTTGAAGGCAATTTTCTAGCTATTGAAAACGGAACCGGGGCTGGCTATAAATTAGTTCTCGACGAACCGCTGACCGTTCCTGCGCAGCAGGAAGTAGTTCTGGATATATCTTTCAACACAGGTCAAGGCGCGATCGGCATCAATGCACCCGTTAATCTGCTGGAAACTAGTTGGGATGATGCGTTGCCTGTTTCACTGCCGGGCTTTATTCCTTACGGCGACACATACGGTAGTTACCAGGGTAAAAACCTGGAATTGTATTGGGCTGAAGATCAAAACAAAGTCGATCGCATGGTGGATCATCTCAGATTCAGTGACTATATTCTGATGAGTTCAAACCGCGTTTGGGGCACAACCGTTCGTGTTCCGGAGCGTTACCCTTTGGCGACTTTGTTCTATCAAGAGCTGATGGGATGCCCACAGGGTTCGGATATCGTAGCCTGCTATAACGATGCCGAATTGAATTCAAACATTGGCAGATTAGGTTTCGATCTTGTCTACGTGGGCACGTCGTACCCCAGCTTGGGCAAACTGCGGTTCAATGACCAGTATGCTGAAGAGGCATTTTCGGTTTATGACCACCCAAAAACCCTGGTTTTTCGCAAAAACGATAGTTTTAACCTTGAGGCTGTCAAAAACCTCTTTGAAGAAGTGGATCTCAGCAAAGTGGCCAATATTACAGCCAGGCAAGCTGACACGTATAAACCCGCAGATACGCCTGAAAGCCAATTTAAACTTTCTCCCGAGCAGATTGAAACTCAGACCCAGGGAGGAACCTGGAGTGAGCTTTTCAACCGGGAAAGCCCTCTAAATAGTTCACCCTTTATTGGAGCTGCCGCTCTTTACCTATTTATCACCTTATTTGGATGGTTGATTTTTCCGTTTACCCGCCTGGCGTTGGG
>WOZB01000251.1:7993-13143 GCA_011620445.1 Anaerolineaceae bacterium
ATTGCTTTTGGGTTTTTCCTTTTCGTGCGTTACCAAAACCCAGATTTATGGCACCCTTGGAAGGGTGGCGAGAAACCTATGGATTTCTCGTTTTTCAACGCTGTTCTGAAGAGCACAATCTTCCCAGCTTATAACCCCTGGTTTGCGGGCGAATTTATCAATTACTACTACTATGGATTTGTGATAATGGCCATGCCAGTAAAGCTGCTGGGTGTCATTCCATCGATTGCTTACAATATCATCTTACCAATCTGGTACAGTATCGTCTTTATAGGGGCATTCAGCGTTGGCTGGAATCTACTGAAGGGAATTCTTAAGCAAGCACCGCAATTCAGACTCTTTGGCCAGGCTTTTTGGGCGGGGCTTTGGTCCGCCTTGTTATTGGTTCTCCTGGGAAACCTGGGTGCAGTCAGATTGTTCAAGGAAACTCTGGAGAAACTTGGGGCAAACGGTACAGACCTGGCTACAGCAACGGGTTTCCAGAAAATTGGTTATTTCGTTACAGGACTTGTGAAATATCTGCAAAAAACTCCACTGCCGCTCTATCCGGGTGACTGGTATTGGATTCCAAGCCGTATGATCCCGGGGGAGCCAATTACAGAATTTCCGATGTTTACATTTTTATATGCCGATCTCCATGCTCATTTGATGGTCATGCCTGTTGCCATATTGGCGGTAGCCTGGGCACTTTCCTATTTGCAAACACGCATGCAGTTTGGGGATAATCTCAAATCCAAAGTCGGTAGGTTGATTACAATCTTCGGCTTGGGGGGTCTGGTACTTGGCTCTTTGAAGCCTATCAATACCTGGGACTTTTACACCTATCCATTATTGGCAGTCATCGTGGTTTTGTATACCGGACTGCGCTATTCCAGGCATGTCAAACGAGGATGGTCAAAGGTTTACAGTTATTTGCCGGCAATCGTCTCAGCAGTTGCCTTATTAAGCCTGAGCGTTCTTATGTACAAACCATTTAACGACCTCTTTCGTCCAGGCTACAACAAAGTTGCCTTATGGGAAGGTGCGCGTACACCACTAAAATCTTATACCGGGCATTGGGGGGTCTTCCTTTTCATTATCGCGGCCTTTTTACTTTGGCAGCTTTACGTCTGGCTGAAGGCGACCCGGATTTCATTGCTTTCAAGATTTCAACCTCACCTCAGCAAAATTATCATTGGCAGCGCTTTTCTCGCCTTTGTATTTGTTATTTTGCTTTTGATGAAGGCCGTTGTGGCTGTTTACGCGTTCCCGATTTGTGTTCTGGCTCTTTTCCTCTTGATCACAGAAGAAAAATCGGACGCGAGGCGAATGACGTATTTTGTCATCGGGACGGCTTTTTTGCTGACGATTCTCGTTGAACTCATTTGGCCTGAAGGAGATAACGGCCGGCAGAACTCGGTTTTCAAACTTTATCTGCAAGCCTGGATTCTGCTCTCCCTGGTAGCCGGGCCTGCCATCATGTTGGTCTGGAAAGCGCACAAAAGTTGGAAAACCGTGTCCCAGTTACTCTTTGAAATCCCTTTGATCTTGTTGTTGGCTGGTGCGGCTTTCTTCCCGGTGATGGCAGGGATCGACAAGGCTACCGACCGAATGGATCGCAATGCCCCCCATACGCTGGATGGCATGACATTCATGAAAACTTCCAGTTTCATCGAACCAGGAGTCTTGGATCCACAACGTCCGCAACAGGTACAGCCCATGAGTTTGAGTGAAGATTACGAGGCTATCCTTTGGATGCAGGATAATGTAAAAGGTTCTCCTGTCATCCTGGAAGGCCAAGCCTATGAATACCGTTGGGGCAATCGTTTTACTATCTATACCGGTTTACCGGGAGTGGTTGGTTGGAATTACCACCAACGGCAGCAGCATGCTGTTTTGGCCGATAATCGGGTGCAGGAACGTGTGGACGCCGTCAATACGTTTTACAATACAACTGATCTCGAATTTGTGCGGGATTTTCTAAATGAATATCAGGTGACCTATATTGTGGTTGGCCAGCTTGAAGCCCGTTTTTATCCTGGCAGTGGATTGGATAAATTCGGGATGAATGAGGGGATCCTTTGGGAGAAAGTGTTTAGTTCTGGGCAAACGAGCATCTATCAGGTAAAACCATGATCCAGTCACTGCTTTGGCTGCTCTTCTCCATATTGATTGGCACTATTACGTTACCGCTTTGCCGAAGACTTTTCACCAGGTTACCGGGAAAAGGTTACTTTTTTGCCAAACCACTGGGCCTTTTACTTTGGGGTTTTGTGTTCTGGTGGCTGGTGACGTTGCGTTTGTTGCAGAATGATTTATCCGGACAGCTTGTAGCCTTATTCATATTGATCATCGTCAACTTGCTGATTGCCAGGAAAGACGGTTTTCAAGTTATCTGGAATGAAATCAAAGCCAACAAGAGGCTGGTCTTCTGGGCAGAAGCAGTCTTTACGGTTGCATTTGTCATGATGGCACTTCTTCGTGCCTTTAATCCTGAAATTGTCAACACTGAAAAATTCATGGAGATGGCCTTTATCAATGCGATAGACCGCTCGCCTTCCTTCCCGCCTTTGGACCCCTGGTTGAGCGGTTACAGCATTTCTTACTATTATTTGGGTTACTTATTGGGGGTAATGATCACACGTATTACCGCTACGGCTTCTGAAGTTGGCTATAACTTAATCGCGGCCTATTGGTATGCCATGACAGCACTCGGAGCTTACGGCATCGTGTTCTCTATGCTGGTTAATTCCCGAAGAAAATCGCTGAAACAAGAGATTCCTAATTGGATATACCACGCGGCATTACTTGCGCCAATCATGTTGCTGGTGGTTTCGAACTGGCACGGATTTTTTGATGTTTTGCATAGCCGAGGTTTTTTCTATTCGAGTGATGAGGCAGGAAACCTGGTTTCGGAATTTTGGACCAAATTTAATCTGCGTGACCTCACTGAAGCTCCGAAGAGCTTTTCCTGGTATCCGCTACGAGGGGGAGGCTGGACTTGGTGGGCAGCTTCCCGGACGGTTATTGACCATAATTTTGCGGGGTCGGCAATTGAAATCATCGATGAATTTCCAGCCTTTAGTTTTATCCTGGCAGATATTCACCCGCATGTTTTGAATATGCCTTTCATATTGCTATCAATCGCTATGGCATTTGAAGCACTCTTGGGGGGTTGGCATCTAAAGGTACGAGGATGGTTATTCTCCACGGGCCTTGAACCTCTGCACCTTGCAATCGGACTGATCACGCTTGGCGGTCTATCATTCATTAATACCTGGGATTTCCCCTTTTATCTGTTGCTGATTGCGTGTAGTCTAACCTATTTCACTTATTTGCAACATGGTTGGAACGGGCGGTTTTGGCAATTTTTGCAGCTCAGCCTTGGTTTGGGGATAGGGAGCATCCTCCTGTACCTGCCATTCTTCCTGAGTTTCAGCTCTCAAGCGGGAGGCATCCTGCCAAGCTTTAGTTTTTTCACAGCTGGCAAGTATTTCTGGGTGATGTTTGGGCCATTTTTACTCGCTATCCTTGCTTATCTATGTTACTGCCTTTATAAAAAATTTGACCTCAAAGTGGCAATAAAGGCAGCTCTTATCTCGCTTCTATTAGCTGTCATAGGCTTGTTGTTTACATTGGGTTTTGGCTACCTTGTTTTAAATCTGGACTCTGTCGGCCAGGCTTTACTCATGCGTCTGGGTGCCAGCAGTCCCCAGCAAGCCCTTCAATTAGCCATTCAGGGAAGGCTTGCAGACCCTTGGACTTTGCTCACTATTGCCCTTCTAATTTTCCTTGCACTGGCACTTTTGGTTGCCAGCAAACATAAAACGGTCCCCGATCAGACAAGCGAATTGGTCCCCGAGCTCAAAACGCCGCCGGAAGTTTTTCTGCTATTTATCGTGCTTTTAGGTGCATTATTTGCCATTCTCCCTGAGTTTATTTTTCTGCGCGATCAATTCGCTAACCGCATGAATACTATTTTTAAGTTCTATTTCCAGACTTGGATTCTTTGGTCCCTGGCCGCCTCCTACGCCAGCATCAAGTTAATCAGAAAATATGGAAGACCGGGTTTGTTTGAACAAATCTGCCTGGGCCTTGTGTTCTTGCTCAGTTTGGCAGCCATTTTTATGGGTATTTACAGAAATGATGCTGTTTATAACAACCTGAATCAAAACCTTGGGAATATTGGCAGTAGCCCGCTGGATTATGTTGTGTTAGGAATTCCTCTTGTAATTCTCATTTGTGTTTTAGTAAATATCTTCAAACGGCAGTGGTCCAGGGTGGCGACGATTTTAGTCCTCTTTGGATTATTGGGAGGGCTTATTTACCCGGTTGTTCAAATCTGGCAAAAGACGAATGCCTTCGGCACGCCAGCTGCACTTTCACTGGATGGTATGCGGGGAGTACTGCAACCAGACGAAATCGCTGCTGTGAAATGGCTTAGAAGAGCCCCCATCGGGGTCCTGGCAGAAGCCAATAACGGCGGGCAATACTCCATTTACAATTACGCGTCCACTTTTAGCGGTATGCCCTCAGTCTTAGGCTGGGTAGGTCATGAATCGCAGTGGCGGGGGGGTGATATCGAAATGGGTTCGCGCTATAAGGATCTGGAAGTACTGTACTCAACAGCGGATTGGGACCGGACTGTTGAAATTCTCACACGCTATAATATTCGTTATATCTATGTTGGACCATTAGAAGCCAGTACCTATAAACTTGAAGAAGGTAAATTCAGCACACATCTAAATCTTGCATTCGAGTCTGGATCAGTCAAGATATTTGAAAACACCGCAGCAGAGAATAGATAAAATGGAAAGCCCAAGACCTGAAAATAAACCTTACCTGGTCCCAGTTATATTGGGCATATTTAGTATTGCCCTATTCTTGCGCCTTGTAGAAGCGGTTGAAATTCCTTTCACGCGAGCGGACGCTGATTTGGCCTGGCAGGCTTTGCAGATCAGCAAAATGAAGGCGAATGGAGCATCACCCCTTGCTTTATATACCGGTTTGACGGGATTCCTCTTTTGGATTGGTTCAGCGAACAATTTCTTCGCCCGGCTGATACCAGCATTATTTGGGGCCTCGATAACCTTATTGCCCTATTCAATTTTCAAGCAGAGCAAACCTAAGATGGTGCTAGGCTTGTCTATGCTTTTTGCACTGGATCCCAT
>WOZB01000214.1 GCA_011620445.1 Anaerolineaceae bacterium
TTGGAGCTGCCATGGACGGCCAAATCAGGTATTGGGAAGCTGATTTCCACAAACCGACTGCTCTGCTGATCGGGAGCGAAGCTGAAGGCCTTAGTTCAGACGCCCAGACACTGGTTACCCAAACCTTGCAAATCCCCATGGCCGGCAAAAATGAATCCTTAAACGCCGCTGTCTCAGCCGCAGTCCTGGCTTTTGAAGTTCTGAGGCAGCGCAGTATATGAAAGTACGTTCCATTACTCTTTTTGCGAATCCGGGTTATCCACCCAACCGCTTGCTCTTGGATCAGTTGGGCATCTTTGCCCGCCATGCCAAATCAGCTTTTAGCCAGGCCGGGATAATCGTCGAGACGATTCGTCTGGCGACCCCTCCCTTCCCGCAGTGGCTTCCACAGAGAAATATCGTTCAGCTAGTCCAGGAATTATCCATCGAAGCTTCGGCCGTTGGAATGGACTATCTTTCCCTTGGCCCGGCATTGCCGGAATTTCCCGAATCTTTTGCCCTTATTCCGGATGTGCTTGCCAATACTCAAAACGTTTTCATGACCGGGCTGGTCACAACGGCGAACCACGAACTGGACCTGGGGGCTGCGAAATACTGCGCCGAAAACATCACCAGGTTGGCTGCTATTGAACCAAACGGCTTTGGGAATTTGTATTTTTCTGCGCTTGCCAATGTGAAACCCTTCTGCCCCTTCTTCCCAACTGCTTTTGGGGATTTTGATCAACCGGCTTTTGCTTTAGCTATTGAAGGTGCTTCTCTTGCCGTTCAAGCGTTTGCTTCAGCAAAAACCCTTGCAGAAGCCCGGGGAAACCTCATTCAAAGCGTTGAGCAGGAAGCTGCCAAACTGGTTGAATTGGGTACAAAATTCGCATCTATGTACAAATATACATTCAAGGGTTTGGATTTCACCCTGGCTCCGCATCCGGATGCCAACGCCTCCATTGCCTGCGCTTTGGAAGCCCTTGGTTTGCCTGCCTTCGGTGAAGCTGGCAGCGTGGTGGCTTCCGCCTTCATAACAGATACTCTTGACCGGGCTATATACCCCCGCACAGGTTTCAACGGACTTATGCTGCCGGTTCTGGAGGATTCCACCCTGGCTGCGCGTGCCCGGGAAGGCCGACTTGACCTGCACAGCCTGTTGTTGTGTTCGGCCGTTTGCGGCACCGGCCTGGACGTCGTTCCGCTTCCCGGCAACTCCACTGCTGATGAGATTTTTCCAATAATTCTTGACATGGCTGCTCTTGCCCTGCGCCTGGATAAGCAACTCACCGCCCGCCTGATGCCCATCCCTGGCAAAAAAGCTGGCGATGTCACTGAATTTGCCTTTGATTATTTTGCTAACGGCGGTATCATTCCGCTACGCTCCCAACCTCTGAATGGCTTTTTTGCAGAGCAAGGCAAAATCTCGATCAAGTCAAAATACCCTCTCGTTTGACCGTCAGCCCCCTCTTATAACCCTCTAATCAAATCGTGATAATATCAAAAGATGTATCTTAAAGGCTCAAAACTCTCGATGAACCGTCGCCGCAACCGCGGCAATCCGGTTCTCATAATTTTTCTTATCATCTCAATCGGCTTGTTGGTCTATGTCAATGTTTGGGTAGTGCCCAAAATTAACCCGCCTTTCGTACCGACCCCAACACCCACGCGCGATCCAGTTTGGTATGCCACCGAGGCTGCCGACCTTTTTGGGCAGGGTAAATTCGTAAACGCCATTGAAACCTACCAACAGGCCATCAATTCCCACCCCGGGGAAATTGATTATTACCTCAAGGTTGCCCGCCTGCTCATCTATACCGACCAATACGAACAAGCCAAAGTCCAAAGTGAGAATGCCATTTTGCTCAATAACAAAGTGGCCGATGCCTATGCCCTTTTGGGTTGGGCTGAAGGTTTCATGCAAAACTACAAAGATGGCGAAATTGCCGCCCGCAAGGGGGTTGAATTGGACCCTAACAACGGGCTGGCCCATGCAGCACTTTCATATATTTTAGCTTTGCGCGTGGAAGCGCGCGTGGACGACCTCAATACCATGGACCTCGCTATTGCTGAATCACGCACCGCCCTTGCCCTAAACCCTGGCCTGGTTGAAGCACATTGGGCGCGCGGTTACGTGCTTGAAGTTACTTCAAATTACGCTGATGCCATTGCAGAGTATGAAAAAGCCATTCAACTAAACCCGAATATTGCCACTCTGCATCTTGCTCTCGGCCGCAATCTTTTCACCCAGAACGAGCTCAGCCGGGCAATTCTCGAATTTACCAAAGCATACTCCCTCAATCCCACCAATGGCGAACCCAATTTCTACATTTCGCGCGTCTGGGCCAACCAGGGTGAATGGGCCAAGGCCATTCAGTATGCCAATCAGGCACTTAAGGACGACCCGGGCAATGCCCGCTATCATGCCCAATTGGCCAGCATGATTTATCGCAGCGGCCAACTGCGGGGCTCTCTCCCCTCGTTTGCACTGGCATTGGAAGGCGGTGTGACCCCAGAAGGCGTTACCGTTGTGCCCCTCAAGCTGGAAAACGGTACCACTGCAGTCAATTATTACAGCCAATATGGCATCGCCCTGGCAAAGCTCAACCGCTGCGATGAAGCCGTTTCGGTAGCCACCACCATGCAGCAAACCATTCCGGATGATGAAACCGGCATCTTCAACGCCAATGAGATGATCCGCATTTGCCAGGAGAATCTCAAAAACCCGCCCACACCTGAGCCGACAGCGACCCCGACACCTATCACCGGCCCAACGCCTACACCTGCTGGATCTCAAATACCGCAGCAAACACCGACTTCAATGCCTTAATTGACATGTATATCCGAGAACGCAAGAACCTCTTCCGCGACCCCAAGCGAGCCTCCAATCCATTTCGAGTCATGGCCCTGCTCTTCGGCATTGTGGTGATCATTGCGATTATTCGGGCATATTCCCAAGGTGAAATTTGGCCGCCTTTCATCCCTACCCCAACCCCTACCCGAACTGTCAATTCTTTCATGATTGAGGGAAACACCCACTTTCAAGCCGGTGATCTTGAAAAAGCGATCCAGTCTTACAATCAAGCTGCCTTGCTCGAGCCGAACAACGTGGATATTTATGTCCAGCTAGCCCGTGTGCAGACTTATTCATACCTCAGCCGCAACTCTGACCAGGAACAGCTTGACCGCATGAACGAAGCCCTGGCCACCATCAATAAGGCCAAGGAAATTGCTCCTACCAATTCGAATGTGCTGGCAATGCGCGCCTTTGTGCTCAACTGGCGTTCCTCCCTGGCTTTGCTCTCGGTTCCCGAACGGGAGGCTAATCTTTCGGAAGCAGAATCCGAAGGGTTGCTGGCAATCAACCTTGACAATAAAAATGTGCTCGCCAAAGCTTATTATGCCGAGATCCTGATTGACCAGTTGAAAATGGTGGAAGCGGAACAGTATATTGCCGAAGCCCAACGTGAAGGCCCTGAAATCATGGATGTACAACGTGTCACGGGCTATTACCATGAAATGATGGCCGAATACACTGTTGCCATTGATTACTACCGTAAAGCTGCCGAAATTTCACCCAACCTTTCCTTCCTCTACTTGCGAATTGGCGCACTTTACCGCAACGAAACCCAATGGGATGCCGCGCTCGAATACTTTGAAAAAGCAGTACGCCTTAACGAGCAGCTTGGACTTAAAGACCCCATCCCCTACATGTCCATTGCCAATACCTACCTGCGTATGCCTGAATCCAGCCCTATGGTGGCCGCTCGAAATGCTTACAAGGCGCTTTCAATCAACCCCTATAACCAGAATAGTTACGGGCTCATTGGCATCATTTACCACAAAGCCCGCAACTATGAAGGCGCTGAAATGGTTCTTCGCTGTGCTGTAGTGGGCTGCAACGAGCAGCAAACCTGCGATGCTCTCGAAGAAGATCCTTGCGAAAGCCAGATCGTTTTTAATGCGCCCCTTCCGCTCACGGATAATACGCTGGCTTATTACTACACTTATGGTTCAGTACTTTCTGGCCTGCACCGCCCCGGTGACGATAAATGTGAGCGCGCCATGGATATTTTCCGCCAACTGCATGCCAAGTTTGACGGTGTGGAGGATGAAGGCGCTCAACTCGCCCTCAGGATTGCCGCTGCAGGGGAGCAAGTTTGCAGTTCTGACAACACCCCTGTGAATACTGCCCTGACTGCCACCCCGGAGCCAACAGCCACTCAAATCCCATTTGAGTTTTACCCGACCGGCACACCCATTATCATCCTCACGCCAGAAGCTTTAACCCCCTGACCAAATGTAAATAATTCGTAAGAAAATTGTAATTCGGCTTGACTCTGTCGAAGCTAAAAAGTATTATAGAGAAAGAAATTAGCACTCTCATCATGTGAGTGCTAAATTAACGAATAAAATTGGAGGCATTAATGAGTATTACTATGAAACCCTTAGGTAGTCGTATCGTTGTTGAACCCATCGAGCAAGAAGAGATCAGCGCCGGTGGCATCGTTCTTCCCGAAACCGCAAAAGAAAAACCTCAAAAAGGCACTGTCCTGGCCATCGGCCCCGGCGACCGCAATGAAAAAGGGGAACGTGTTCCCATGGACGTTGCAGTAGGCAATATCGTTCTGTTTGCAAAGTATTCTGGCACTGAAATCAAATACGAAGGCAAGAAACTGCTCATCCTGCGTGAGAGCGACATTCTGGCTATTCTCTAATCTGAACATAACCAAGGAGATTTTTTATGGCAAAACAATTAGTATTTTCTGACGAAGCCCGTCGTTATCTCAAATCTGGCGTGGATGCCGTCAATAACGCTGTAGCTACAACCCTCGGCCCCAAAGGCCGCAATGTTGCCCTCGACCGCAAGTACGGCTCCCCCACAATCACCCACGACGGCGTGACTGTTGCTAAAGAAGTTGAACTCGAGGATCCATTCGAGAACATGGGTGCCCAGCTCCTAAAAGAAGCTGCAACCAAAACTAACGATATCGCTGGCGATGGTACCACCACCTCTACAGTACTCGCCCACGCCATCGTAACCGAAGGCCTCAAGAATTTAGCCGCCGGTGCCAACCCCATGCTCCTGAAGCATGGTATTGAAGCCGCCTCCAAGGCTGTGGCTGAATCCATCCACGACCAGGCCATCGACATCACCACCAAGGACGAAATTGGCCAGGTGGCCACCATTTCCGCTCAAGACGGCGAAATTGGCGCCCTGATTGCTGATGTGATGGACAAAGTGGGCAAAGATGGCGTTATCACCGTTGAAGAATCCAAAGGCCTGCAATTCGAAACTGAATACGTAGAAGGTATGCAGTTCGACCGCGGTTATATTTCTTCTTACTTTGTCACCGATACCGAGCACATGCTCGCCGAAATCAAAGATCCTTACATCCTCATCTATGACAAGAAAATTTCCGCTGCATCCGATATCGTGCCATTGCTTGAAAAAATGGTCCAGGTTGGCAAGCGCGAACTCCTCATCATTGCTGAAGACATTGACGGCGAAGCCCTGGCTACCCTCGTTCTCAACAAGCTACGCGGTATGCTCAACGTGATTGCTGTCAAAGCCCCAGGCTTTGGCGATCGCCGCAAGGCTATGCTGCAGGATATTGCCATTCTCACCAATGCCTCCGTCATCTCCGAAGAGACCGGACGCAAACTTGAGACGGCAACTATCGAAGACCTCGGCCGCTCCGAAAAAGTAACCGTCGACAAAGACAATACCACTATCGTTGGTGGCAAGGGTGACTCATCCTCGATCAAAGGCCGCATCGAACAGATTCGCGTCGAGATCGATAACACTACCAGTGACTACGACCGCGAAAAGCTCCAGGAACGCCTGGCCAAACTTTCAGGCGGCGTTGCCATCATCCGTGTGGGTGCCGCAACCGAAACCGAACTGAAGGAAAAGAAACATCGTGTGGAAGATGCCCTCTCTGCTACCCGCGCAGCGGTTGAAGAAGGTATCGTGCCCGGTGGCGGCGTCACCCTGCTGAATGCCCGCGAAGCTATCAAGGACCTGAAAATGGACCTGGCTGACGAGCAAATTGGCGCCAACATCGTCAAGCACGCATTGGAAGTTCCCATGCGCCGCATCGCTGAGAACGCTGGCAAAGATGGTTCGGTTGTCGTCGAGACCGTGCGCCAGAAGCAGGCTGCTGAAAACAATAAACATCTGGGCTACAATGTCCTTACCGAAGAATATGGTGACCTGGTCAAAGGTGGCGTCATCGACCCCGCCAAAGTGACCCGTGGTGCCCTCGAGAACGCTGCTTCCATTGCCGCGATGATCCTGACCACCGAATGCCTAATTACCGACATTCCTGAGAAGAATCCCCCCGCTCCCCAAATGCCTCAGGGTGGCATGGATTACTAAAATCCAAAAATCTGTGAAACAAACAGCAGGCTTCAGTTTGAAGCCTGCTGTTTTCTTAATTTCTTCCCCTGCATCCTGAATCAGCGAAAAATAATTGTGCCTTGTGCGCAGGAGGACTACAATTGTTAGAAACCGAGGGAACGATGAACGAGACTATCAAAAAGCAGATTATTAAAAGTCAAAAAGACGAGATTACAGGTCACAACATGTACCTCAACCTAGCCAAACAAGCTACAACGCCTGAGAACCGCCTGGTGTTGGAAAATATTGCTGCCCAGGAGTTATTACACTATGACAAATTGAAAGTCCACACCGGGGTTGAAGTTAAACCGGATTGGGGAAAGGTGAAACTTATCAGCTTCCTCAGCAGATTGTTTGGCCTTACATTTGGGGCAAACTTAATGGAACGCGGCGAGAAAGACGCAGTAAAAGCCTACGGCCAATTAAGATCTGATTTTCCTGAAGCGGAAAAAATGCAAGAGGAGGAGGCCCACCATGAGGAGGAGCTGATCTCTCTGCTAGATGAAGAGAGCCTTCATTACGCAGGTTCAATCGTGCTTGGTCTTAATGATGCCCTGGTGGAACTGACCGGAACGCTCGCCGGACTTACTTTTGCCCTGCAAAATACTCAATTAGTGGCTGTTTCAGGTCTTATCACCGGGATTGCTGCTGCACTTTCCATGTCAGCTTCTGAGTTTCTTTCGACGTCATCAGAAAAAGGTTCCCTTAAGAAACCGGGCAAGGCGGCCATTTACACAGGCATTGCCTATTTGATTACTGTGACAATGCTCATTCTGCCCTACTTGCTCATCAACAATGTCTTCATCAGCCTGGCAGTCATGCTTGTCATTGCCGTTTTTATCATCATGGCCTTCACCTTCTATAGCGCGGTGGTGAATAACGAAAGCTTTCTCAAGCGTTTTGGCACCATGGCCGCCATCAGTCTGGGGGTGGCTACTCTCAGCTTCGGCATAGGCCTCATTATGCGGAATGTGCTTGGTATTGGCGGGTAAGAGGTAGCATCTGACCACCTGTTGATCTATTGTACGCAACTTGATTTGATATGTGCTTTTTGCATAGGATTGCTTTTCTGATGGATTAAATTCACCCGGACTGATTTGTTTTTCCCCAAAATACCTACAACGTGCTATACTTTTTTTGTGGCAAATGCTTCTGGTATGAACGGAGGTTATATGCTTGATCAGAGCAATATATTCGTACACTTAGCCGCTGGCCACAACTCACCCAGACCCAAACAATTTAAAAAGGAGAGAATCATGAAGTTATCCAAATTGTGCCTCGTTGCTTGTATGATGGTACTTGTAGCTGGCTTAATTGCCGGTTGCACCACACCTCAAGCGACAACTCAAGCCCCAGCTCAGGGTGCCGATCAACAACCGCCTGAAACTAAACCTGCTGAAGTTGTGATTGGCGTCTACGAACCTATGACCGGCGCTCAAGCTGCGGGCGGTGCTCAAACCTATCAAGGTATTCAACTTGCTGCTGAACAGAATAAGGAAGTTCTTGGGGTTCCGATCAAAGTAGTGCTCGTAGACAATCGCTCCGACAAGACTGAATCTGCAACCGCCATGACGCGCCTTATCCAGCAAGAAAAAGCTATTGTTGTCATCGGCAGCTACGGATCTTCCAATTCGATGGCTGGTGGCGAAGTATCTGAAAAAGCTGGCATTCCTGTCATCGGAGATTCACCAACTAACCCATTGGTCACCGAAGGGAAGCAATTCTACTTCCGGGTTTGCTTCATCGATCCTTTCCAGGGTCGTGTGATGGCGAAGTACGCCAAGGAAAATGGCATCCAAAAAGTGGCCATTATTAAGAACATCTCCCAGGATTACTCTGTAGGCCTTTCCGCCTTCTTCCGCACTTCATGGAAAGAACTATACGGTAGTGAAGACGGTATTGTTGCTGAAACATCGTATCAGGATGGTGATCAGGATTTCACCGCACAACTTGGTGCCATTAAAGACGCCGACGCAATTTACGCCCCTGGTTACTATGGTGACGCCGCCTTGCTCATGAAACAAGCTCGCGAAATGGGCTTCACAGGCCTCTTCATGGGGTCGGATGCATGGGAAGCGCCTGAATTAGGCCAGATTGCTGGTGCTGCTGCCGAAGGAGCAGTCATTAGCTCGCACTATTCTGCTGATGCGGCCACTTCACCGGACTCAAAAGCCTTCGTAGATGCCTTTAGAGCTAAATTTAACGAGACACCCAATACTTTCGCTGCTCTTGGATATGATGCCTTTAACCTGGCTCTCGATGCCATCAAGCGGGCTAATTCGTTTGATCCAAAAGCTATCCGCGATGCCATTGCTGCAACCAAGGATTACCCAGGAGTTACAGGGTCAATCACTATTAATGAAACCGGTGATGCCGTCAAAGATGCTGTTATCTTACAGGTCGAGAACGGTGCCTTCAAATACTTGACAACCGTCAAGCCTTAAACTGTCTTCCTACAACCAAGGCGCTTGGATTTTCCAGGCGCCTTGTCAGATTCGTCATAATGGCTATTAGCCAAGTCAGGGAATAAACTATGACGTTTGAAGCTTTTATGCAAAACCTTATGAACGGGGTTTCCTTGGGCTCACTTTATGCCATGATAGCCATTGGTTACACCATGGTGTATGGAATCCTGCGCTTAATCAACTTTGCCCATGGCGACCTGGTCATGCTGGGAGCTTATTGGGTTTTTTATGGCGTAGCCATCTTTCAACTGCCATGGTGGGTCACTTTTCCCATTGCGATCTTGCTGACCACATTGGTAGGTATTATCATCGAACGTTCTGCTTACAAACCATTGCGAAATTATCCGCGCATAAATCTGTTTGCGGCGGCTGTAGGCGTTTCTTTCCTACTCGAAAATCTGGCAATCGTCATATTTGGTGGGCGGCCAAAAGCCTTCTCCCGTCCAGGCTTCTTGGATTCACAGATCAAAATTGGCAATGTCACATTGGTCAGCTACACACTCATCATCATTGTTACTGCCATAATCCTGTGTGCTTTGCTTATTTACATTATCAACAGAACCAAGGTGGGTATGGCCATGCGTGCCATTTCCAAAGATCTCGAGACTACCTCGTTGATGGGTATCAATATCAATCACATAATTACCATTGCTTTCGCCATCGGTTCTGCCCTCGCAGCAGCCGGTGGTATCCTCTGGGCGGTTAAATTCCCCCAGCTTAACCCACTTATGGGTATGGCACCTGGTCTGAAAGCTTTTATTGCCGCAGTACTAGGAGGGATTGGTAATGTATGGGGAGCCATGATCGGTGGTTTGCTGTTAGGAGTGGTTGAAATTATGTTGGTTGCCCTCTTCCCTACCATGGCAGGTTATCGGGATGCATTTGCCTATGCGATTCTGATCCTTCTCCTGCTTTTCAAGCCAACTGGTATTATGGGCGAAGTCCAGGCTGAGAAGGTGTAGGATGGCTGCAAAACGTAACCTCTATCTTACACTTGTTGCCATTACCGTAGTAGCCATTCTCCTTTGGTTTGCCCAGGAAAATCTAAATCCTTATTACCAGCGCATTCTCACACTCTCAGCCATTTATTCGATGTTTGCGGTTACCTTTAACTTGATTTTTGGCTATACCGGTCAGTTTTCTTTAGGGCACGCCGGCTTTGCCGCGGTCGGTGCTTATGTGACTGCATTGCTCACCATGTCTCCTGCACAAAAAGTCGCTAACTTTTTCCTGCAACCAATCGTCCCTTTTTTAAGGGATGTCGAATTGCCATTTTTACCGGCTCTATTGATAGGTGGCTTCGTCACAGTATTGGTCAGTCTGATCGTTGGTGTGCCTGCATTGCGCCTAAGAGGTGATTATCTGGCTATTGCCACTCTCGGATTCAGCGAGATCATTCGCGTCTTGCTGGTCAATTTGCAGCCATTAACCAACGGTGCTTTGGGGCTCAAAGGCATTCCCAGTAATACGAATCTGCTTTATGCCTGGGGTATGCTCGGTTTTTGTGTCTTTGTCTGTAAACGCCTGGTAGATTCCTCTTATGGTCGGGCGATGAAATCAGTGCGTGATGATGAAGTAGCCGCTGAAGCCTTGGGTGTGAACCTCTTCAAACACAAAATCCTGGCCTATATCGTCTCCAGCTTCTTCGCTGGGATTGCCGGAGGCCTCCTGGCTAATCTCATCAGCACCATCGACCCCAAAGTTTTCTACTATACTCTTGCCTACCAAATTGTGGGTATAACGGTAATGGGCGGGATGGGCAGCCTTACGGGCAGTATCATTTCCGCATCGCTATATACGATCTTCCTTGAATTGCTCCGCCCAATCGAATCCCAGATCAATATTGGCTCATTGCAGATACCAGGTATTCCAGGTATGCGCATGGTAATTTTCTCCGTCCTACTTCTAGTTGTCATCCTCTTCTATCGCAAAGGACTGATGGGAGACACTGAGTTTACTTGGGATGCACTATTCCGCTTCTTGAGGAAACCAAAAGGCAGGAATGACCAGGAAGGCAAGGTGGCGTGATGGCCGTGCTTCTCCAACTTGATCATCTCGTTAAAAAATTTGGGGGTATCGTCGCCATTAACGACTTTTCAACCATCCTCCATCAAGGTGAGCTTTGCGCGTTGATTGGTCCCAATGGTTCTGGCAAGACCACTATTTTTAATGTCATTACAGGTATTTACACCCCCACTTCGGGGCAGGTGCATTTTAACAACGAGGATATTTCGGGGATAAAGCCAGACCAGATTACTGGCCGCGGCATAGCCCGAACCTTCCAAAATATCAGGCTCTTCAAAGGTCTGGACGTGCTCGGTAATGTGATGTTAGGAATGCACATACATATTGCCTCAAACGTGGCTGAAGCTATAATCCGCACACCTCGTTATAACCTGGAAGAGAAAGTGATGCATACCAGCGGCATGGAACTGTTGGATGCGCTCGGACTAGCAGATTTTGCGCATGCCGAACCGACCTCCCTACCTTATGGAAAACAGCGTAAACTTGAGATTGCCCGTGCCCTGGCCACCAAACCGCAGCTCTTGCTCCTCGATGAGCCCGCTGCCGGCATGAGCCCGAGTGATGCCGAAGAACTGATGGATTTCATCACCTCCGTCATGCAGAAGTTTGACCTAACCATTTTCCTGATTGAGCATCAAATGCGGGTAGTTATGGGCATATGCCCGCGCATCATCGTCATCGACCATGGTGAAATTATTGCTGAGGGCACCCCAGAAGAGATTCAGAACAATAATCGCGTGATTGAAGCCTATTTGGGAGTTGAAACCCATGCTTAAAGTCGAGAATTTACATGTAAGTTATGGCGGCATCCAAGCCTTACAAGGCATTTCGATTGAAGTCCCGGATGGAAAGATCGTAGCACTTCTTGGTGCAAATGGCGCTGGCAAGAGCACGACCTTACGCACAATTATGGGTATCGTGAAGGCGAATAAAGGCTCCGTCCTCTTCAATGGTGAAGAAATTCTTGGCTTACAGCCAGATGTGATCGTAAAAAAAGGCATCGCGATGGTTCCTGAAGGCCGCCGTGTCTTCGCGAATCTTACTGTTACTGAAAACTTAGCCCTTGGTGCATACACCCGCACTGACAAAGCTGCCATTGCCAAAGATACCGAGGATGTCTATCAGTTATTTCCTCGCCTCAAAGAACGTGAGACCCAACCTGCGGGCACACTCTCAGGTGGAGAACAGCAGATGCTGGCTCTCGGTCGGGCAATGATGCTTAATCCAAAACTGCTTATGATCGATGAACCCTCCCTGGGTCTAGCCCCAGTCCTTTCACAAGGGGTGCTCAGCAAACTCAAAGAAGTCAACCAAACTCGCAATCAAACCATCCTGCTTATTGAGCAGAATGCCCGGGCTGCCCTCTCAATAGCGGATTACGCCTACATCCTAAGTACAGGCCAAATTACCATCCAGGGTCCGGCTGCCCAATTGGCTGCAGATGATGGTGTTCGGCGTTCTTACCTCGGTGTCAGTTAATCACAATCGCAACAAACCATGGCTGCTTTTCGCAGCCATGGTTTGTTTGTTGGGTACTGATGGCCTCATCAGGATTTCATCCTGGTCCTTTCGAAAGTGCCGCCCAGGAATGTAGGTATAATAAGCGGGATGAAAAACAAGTCAACTCTCGTCCTAATCGCCCTGGTCCTCTTTCTGGGCGTTTTGTTTTCTGCCTGTACCACTACCCCCACTGAAACCACAACGCCTGAATTGCCCTCCACCGAAACCAGCGTTCCAGCAACAAAGGTACCGGAACCAACCCCTACAGAAACACCCATCCCAGCCGCACTGAGCGTTAATGGCATCAATATCCCGATGGCTTACTTTCAGGATGAGCTCTCGCGCTTCAAAATTTCCTTCGCAGAAGGCGAGGCTGTCCCAGATGAGGCTCAGGCCACCCAAGCCGTCATTGATTTCCTCACCGAGCAATTACTGTTGGCTTCTGCCGCCCGCGCGGGAGGATACCAGGCTACAACAGAAATTATTGACCAACGCATTCAGGCTTTGACTGCCAAACTGGGTTCAGCCGAAAATCTGGCCAACTGGACCGGCGCTAATTACTATGATGAGGAAGAATTCCGCTTCTTTATCGGCCTGGGTGCCGAAGCTGCCTGGCAGCGCGACAAAATCATTGCCACCGTCCCCGATGCCACCGAACAAGTGCGCGCACGTCAAATCTTTTCTATAAGCGAGTATGAAATTAACCAAGCGCTCAACAACCTCAATGCCGGCGCTGATTTTGGCACCTTGGCTAA
>WOZB01000101.1:0-4049 GCA_011620445.1 Anaerolineaceae bacterium
CCGCTACACCTACGGAGTTGCCGACAGAACTGCCGACGGAACTGCCGACGGAAACTCCACCCCCACCGATTCCCAGCGACATGCCTGCGCCCACCGTTTCGGAGCCAGCTCCAACTGAAGCGATTCCATAAACCGGATAACCGGGAGCTTTGGTTTAGAGTAAATGAAGCTGGACGGTGTGAAAATCAGGAAGATCCGTTAATAATTGCGAAGCAAATAGCTCCCTGGTCAACAGGGAGTTCTCTTTTATCTGGCGCAGTTGCCGGAATTTGATAATCTGCCAATCGGGGGTTACCAGGCGCTGCAAGTTTGGGTCGTGCTTCAGCTTATAGGCAATTAAGTTGGCACGGCTACCGGGAACGACGATCAATTTGGTAGAAGTGTCGTTTGCGTGGGCAAGTAAGATGGGTGTGATAATGCCATTGCTGATTGGGAAGAAACTATATTCATTCTTACCGGATTCGTCGAACCAGAGAATGGAATCAGGCCAGATTTCCCTTGCGAAACCCAATTGGGTAGCAAGTTCAGCAATGATGGCTTCGACCTGACGCAGGTCTTCAGCTCGAGCAGGTAACTCTTCTCCAGGTTTTAAGTGCCAGCGCAGGCGGGCCTCATCCTCGGGCTCTGCGTAGGACTGTAAAACGGCAGCTGTAAGATCAAATTCCGGATTGTTTAGCCCTTTGGTCTTGCGGTACACAGCATTGAGCAGGTCCGGCAGTGTGAAACTTGGATTCTGATAGATTTCCTGCAGAACTGCCCCCTCGGTTCGGTCCGCCAGGGGGTTCAGGTAAGCCGGGTTTTGCCGCAGCCAGAAGCTGCCTGTGTCAAAGCCTGCCCCGCTGTTAAAGCGCTCAAAACGGGTGGTATCTGCCAGTACTTCCTGAATGCTTCGTTCGATATCCGACAGCAAGTTAGGCGGGTCTGAAGGTTGTGGTGATTCAAGCCTGCCTTGATCATGCAGGAAGAGGGCTATAGCGGTGAGCAGCGGTAGATAAGGTGCGGGCTCTGACCGAGTTGTCAGAAAATGCGTAACTACGCTGCGTACGATATCGGGCCAATAAGTCGTACTGGGTGCTGTTTGCTCTTTTACCGTTCTCCTGAAAGTGATTTGCAATTGGTCTCCCGTGCCATTTGAAGCGAAGCCATGAATTTTTAAATTGGATGCGCTAGTTCCCACCATGGTGGCCAGCAAAAACTTGGAATCTAGTTCACTGACTTGCAGCAAGATCGGGCTTTGAGATTGGACAAAACCGTGTAGTTGGCTCAAAACCTTTTGGAGTGCCATGGCATGCCAGTTCCAGTCGTAACGCTGCCGGATAAGGCTGTGCCGCAGAGGTTCAACGGCTTCCTTACCCCAGATCCAACCCGTCCAAAGGCCGGAAAGATTCCACCAGGCCTGATTTCGGCGCGGCAGGGATGAGTAGACTACCGAGATCATGCCCTCTTTTGGCAATGGCTGCATTTCACGCAGACGGCCGGAGAAAAGACATATACCACCAGCCCTGGATGGCATGTCGGGCCACTTCCTTAACTCAACCGGTGTCGTAAAGGCCTGCCATTGCCTGCAAGCTTCCTGGAGCGCCATCCAAAGGTTCATTTCTTCATAAGTAGGTGGCGTCGTCAGCTGTTTTGGCCGGTTCTTTCCCAGTGGAAAAGCCCAAAGCACATTCATACGGTCTGCGGCAGAGAGGAACAAGGCTTGGGTTAGCATGCGCACACGATTGGGCAATGCAGCACTTTCAAGTTTGTTGAGAAGCAATTGCAGTAGTACGAGGGCACGCGGCGTGTAGTATTGAATGACATCTTCGATTACCGGCCGCAGTTCATCCTGCGGCCCCGAGAGCAACTCGAGCGCACGGGCGCGGTAAAGGGTGAATGAAGGTAAACGATTAAAGGATTTATGCTGCTCGGCTGTCAGGTCAATTTGGGAGATTGTGCCACAATCCGGGCAGGATACTTCTGCAGAGGTCGGTGTTGGATCGTCCCCGGTCCAAATAAAGCGCTGAACTTGCGCGGTTCCGCCACAAGGGAAAATATTCCCGTCCTGCTCGTTCAGGATTGTTGGGCAAGGGATGCTATAAAGATCCGTCAACCAGGCTTCCAAATTTTCCTGACCTTGCATGGGAAGGTTGGCAATATTCAGCAGTGCATCAGACCATTCTTCTTTGGTGGCACCCAGGGAGAGTGCTTCCAGCAGGAAGGATGCAATTGGATTATTAGCTGAGACTAAAACTCTGTAGCCGGATTGGGCTAGCTCAAGGTCAGCAAAAGGGTCTTGACCGAAGGGGTCCAGCACCCAGGATTCGGGAGCTGCGTAGCGCTTTACCCATTCGGAAACCTGGCCTTCATAATACGGAGGGAGAAAGCGCCCAAGCGGTAAGTTGGGAGCTGGTTCCAAAGTGTTCCCCAGCACGAATGGTGCCTTCTTATCGGCAAATTGGTCGATTTCGGAGGTACTCTCTGGGGCCATGTTAGCCTCAATCCGTCATGATAGCAAAGCCATAAGGAGGTAAGTGCAAAATCCCATCCAAAAACCGTGTTTGTTTGAGATCGTTACCGCTATACAGCATTTTCCACTCACCTTGCGGCCTGTAAGTTTGGGGCAGGATGGAGAAGTTGAGCGCAATGAGAGCTTTTTGCTCTTCACTTGTGCGGGTATAAACCAGCATAAACTGATTTTGCAAGGATTTGAGGTCAATTTTCCCTGCATTCAAAGCCGGATTTTCCGCACGTAGGCGGATGAGCTCTTTATAGCAATTCAACAGCGAGGTTGGATCAGCCTCCTGCGCGGCAACGTTACGGATTGGGTAGTCAGCATTGATGCGCAACCAGGGCATGCCGCTGGTGAAACCCGTGTTGAGAGAGGAATCCCACTGCATGGGGGTACGGCAGCCGTCGCGGCCTTTATTGAAAGGCCAATAATATTTGCCCACTGGATCTTGCACTTCGGAGCGCTTGAGCCTCAATTCGCGCATGCCAATTTCTTCACCATAATAGAGGAAAGGCGTGCCGCGCAGGGTTAAATGCATTGCGGCCAGGAGTTTCAGGCGGGTATCATCATCACCTACAGCATAACGGGAAGCACTGCGGCGAGTGTCGTGGTTGTTCAGGACGTAATTTGGCCAGGCATCTTCGCCGTGCAAAGCATCCCAAAATTGGATGGCGTTGCCAAATGCACTGGCGCTCCAGGGGGAATGCGTATAGCCGAAATCGAAAGCGGCATGCACTTTATCCGGGCCAATATAGGTACGGGCCTGGGCTGGGCTAACCAGGTAGGTTTCGCCAACCAGGTAGCGCTCAGGGTATTGATCTACAAGGGCACGAATTTCTTTTAGAAGGGGCATCATTTCCGGTTGAGCGGCGTCATATTTATGTTCCTGGCGGTCGAACTCGCGCAGGTAGATGCCAGGTTTGTAAGGGTTATCGCGAAGTTCGGCATCTTTGAAGTATTCATTGAACACATCCAGTCTGAATCCATCCACATCTTTATCTAACCAGAAGCGGAATACATCCAGCATGGCTTTACGCACTTCAGGGTTGCGCCAGTTCAAGTCAGGTTGCTCGGGGGCGAACATATGGTAATAGAACTTGCCGCAAGAATCTTCGTAGGTCCACGCGGGACCGCCGAAGATGGATTGCCAATTGTTCGGAAAACCGTATTTTGGTCTGGGATAGCGCCAGATATACCAATCGTGATAAGGCGAGGAAGGACCTTTTTTGGATTCAAGGAACCATTTATGTTGATTGGAGCTGTGGTTCAGGACTAAATCCATCACAAGCTTCAGCCCGCGTTTGTGAGATTCTTCAACGAGATGTTCAAAATCAGCCATGGTGCCGAATTTTGGATCAATGTCAGTATAGTCAGCGACGTCATAGCCAAAGTCAACATCTGGGGATGGATAAATAGGAGATAACCAGAGGGCATCTACACCCAAATCTTTGACATAGTCCAGTCGTTCGATGATGCCGGGGAGGTCCCCGATACCGTCTCCATTGGAGTCCTGAAAGGAGCGGGGATAGATTTGGTAAATAATGCCGTTCTTCCACCA
>WOZB01000101.1:4149-13108 GCA_011620445.1 Anaerolineaceae bacterium
TGCGCATTACGAATACTTTTCAATTGAAAAGTGGGCTCGACCCCACTTTTTTGTTTGAAAAACGGCGAAGTTTTGGAGTGAAAAATTTATGAAAAGCGAATTTGCCTTAGCATTCAACGAGGTCCTGGAAGAGAAACAGCTTCCAAGAGACACCATCATGAGCGCTCTCGAAGGCGCCATGATTTCCGCCTACCGCAAATCTGTTGGGGCATCCACTGCTCAGGATGTGAAGGTCAATATTGACTTTGACAAGGGCAGCGTGACAGTCTTCGCTGAGAAAGAGGTAGTGGACTCCGTTTTGGATAACCGAACCGAGGTCGCGCTCGAAGAAGCTCGTAAAATAGATCCGGATTGCCAGGAAGGCGACCTGGTAATGGTGGAATCCACCCCCGAAAACTTCGGCCGCATCGCCGCTCAAACAGCCCGGCAAGCCATCCAGCAAAAAATCCGGGATGCAGAAAAAAGCCTGCAATTCGAGAATTTTGGCAAACAGGTTGGCGAGATCGTTTCTGGCGTCGTCCAGGCAGTCAATTCTTACCAGGCAACCATCGGCCTTGATTACAAGGCTGAAGGTACGATGATGCGCAAGGATATGATCCCAGGCGAACGCTTCCGCATTCACGATCGCATTCGCGCGTATATCTACGAAGTTAAGGACTCTCCTAAAGGTCTGCAAATTTTACTTTCGCGCGGGCATCGCAACTTTTTGCGGCGCCTGCTTGAAAATGAAGTTCCTGAGATTTATCACGGTATCGTCGAAATCCGTTCGATTGCCCGTGAACCAGGTCAGCGCGCCAAAGTGGCCGTTTCAGCCACCCAGTTGGGCATTGACCCTGTGGGTGCCTGTGTTGGCCAGCGCGGAATGCGCATCCAGGCTATCGTACGCGAACTGCACAACGAAAAAATCGATGTCATTGAGTGGAGCCCCGACGCTTCCATTTACATCAGCAAAGCTATCAGCCCCGCGCGCGTTTCCGGCGTTTACCTGAACACTGCCAGCGGCGAGAATAAAACCGCCACAGTGGTGGTTCCGGAAGACCAACTTTCCCTAGCCATTGGGCGTGAGGGGCAAAATGCCCGCCTGGCTGCCAAGCTCACCGGTTGGCGCATTGACATCATGAGCGTTTCTGAAGCGGCTTATAAGGCCCTTGCCAAACTGCAGGAAGATCCCAAACTGGCTGAGCTTGCCCAGACCGAAGCTGAAGTAATCACGCGGGTTAAAGATCTTCTGACCAAGAAAGAGGAAGGTAGAGCTCTTTCCATTGATGATGGGATGCTGCTTGCCAAATTTGTAGACCGCATAGAACGCCATGGCGAAGCAGAGCGCAAACAAATTGAAGATGCCAACCTGGCAAGATTACGCGACATTCGCGCTTCTATTAATGCCACTGCCTTTGAGATGAATTTGCAGGATGTACCTGAAATCAAGGAGCATATCACCAATGTTCTCCAGGAATCTGGCATCCTGACCCTGGGCGACCTTTTGATGCAAATCAAAGTTGACCCTGAGATCATCCTTTCCTACAACGGCATCGGACCAAAAGCCTACGAAGAATTGTTGAATTTGGCCGACTCCATCAAATTCCCAGAGCCTGAACCAAGCATTGAAGAGGTTGCAGCAGCTCCTGAAGCAATTACGGAATTGGTTGAAACACCCGCACCTGAAACATCGCTTGTCGTTGAAGTTGAGAAACCGCAAGTTGTCGAAGTCGCTGAACCTGTTGTTGAAGGTGCTCCTGAAGAGGAGAAGACCTTCGAAGAACTCTTCAAGCTTGAAACTCTCAAGCACAGCCAGGAACGCGAACATGAAGTAGTCGAGGAAGAAGACTTTGGCGCTGCTTTAAGCGGCAAGGATGGCAAGAAGAAAGCCAAGAAGAAGAAAGGTTATACTGTAGAGTATGATCCTGACCTCGGTGAAGACATCGTACATCGTACCCATAAAGGCGAGAGCGACTGGGAAGTATTTTAAAAGAAAAAGATCTTAGGCGATGGCCACTAAAAAAGCCGTAAAAGTCAGGCATATCCCACAGCGCATGTGTGTGGGTTGCCGCCAAACGCTCGAAAAAAGGAACTTGATTCGTCTGGTAAGAACGAGCGAGGGCGTGAAAGTTGATCTGACAGGAAAAATTGCAGGCCGAGGGGCCTATCTGCACGACCAGCGCAGCTGTTGGGATAAAGGCCTGAAAGGCCCCCTTGCGGCTGCCCTGAAAACAGAGTTAAAGGCAGGGGACCTCGAGAGCCTAAGACAATACATGGAATTATTGCCCTCTACCGGTCCAAACCCGGCAGAGGGAAACAGCTCGGGGCTTCTGTGAAAAACTAAGCTTTCACTCGTGCCCAGGGAAAAATACGATTTGCACATTGTGCAAGTTTGGAGGAAAAAATGGGCACAGACAAGATAATCCAACTACCACATAGTATTACGGTCCGCGACTTGGCAGCAATGCTAAACGCCAGCGCCGTGCAAGTAATCAAGATCCTGATGAACAATGGGGTCATGGCAAGCATTAACCAGACCATAGACTTTGACACTTCTGCGGTAGTAGCCACCGAGCTGGGCTTCGAGCCGGAACTGGAAAAAGAAGAAGAACTGGTTGAAGAGCTTGGTGAATTGCCTTTGTGGCGGCGTCTTATTTTAGGCGAAAGCCCGGAAGATCTTGAAAACCGCCCTCCAGTTGTAACCATACTCGGTCATGTTGACCACGGAAAGACCTCCCTGCTGGATGCAATCCGGCATACCGACGTAGCTGGCGGTGAAGAAGGCGGAATCACACAGCACATCGGTGCATACCAGGTTACCCACAAGAATCGCCCGATTACATTTTTGGATACCCCTGGTCATGCCGCGTTTTCCTCCATGCGGGCCCGCGGCGCACAAGGTGCAGATATTGTAGTGCTGGTAGTTGCGGCAGACGATGGCGTTCAACCTCAAACCCGTGAAGCGGCCAACCATGCCAAAGCAGCCCAAGTGCCGATTATCGTTGCGCTGAACAAAATGGATAAGGCGGATGCCAACCCTGACTTCGTTAAGCGTCAGCTGGCGGATATTGGCCTGGTTCCGGATGAATGGAATGGTGACACCTTTGTTGTGCCTGTCTCAGCAAAGACAAAGAAGGGTCTGGAAGACCTTCTTGAAACTATCAACCTGGTAGCCGACAACATCATGATCAAGGCCAACCCCAAAGGTCGTACGATCGGTACCGTGGTTGAAGCTTCCCTGGACAAAACCACCGGCCCCATGGCCACATTGCTGGTACAAAACGGTACTCTCAAAGTGGGGGATATTGTTGTGGCTGGCGAAGCTTATGGAAAATTGAAGGCTTTGATGGATCAATACCACAAGCGTGTTCCCAAGGCATACCCTTCATCCCCTGTGAGGGTGATGGGTTTGAATACCATGCCAGAAGCGGGGGATCTCTTCCAGGTGGTCGCGAATGAAAAAGAAGCCAGGAATATCGTCGCAGAGCGTAAGGCAGCCCGTGAACTCAAACAGCACAGCAAACGCTCTACACTCGAAGAGTTATTCAGCAAAGTCAAGTCTGGTGAAACCAAAGAATTAAGGCTAATCCTTAAAGCTGATGTACAAGGTTCCCTGGAACCCATCCAAAATGAGCTTGAACTTTTGAACAAGAAACAAAAGGACATCACTGTCAATGTACTGCATGCAGAAACTGGTAACATCTCAGAAAGTGATGTGATGCTGGCAGCGGCTTCAGACGCGGTCATCCTGGGCTTCGATGTGGATATGGACCAAGGCGCTCGGAAGGTGGCCGAAGTGGAAGGTGTTAGTATACGCCTCTATAAGATTATCTACCGCCTCCTTGAAGATGTTGAAAAAGCCCTCAAAGGTTTGCTTGAACCTGAATTGGTTGAAAAGACAATCGGAAAAGCTAACGTCATAGCTATTTTTAAAGTCTCCAAGGGCGGCACTGCTGCAGGATGTAGAATCGTTAGCGGTGAAATACGCCGAAATGCCCTGGTACACCTTATACGCAACAATGTATCGGTCTTCGATGGTGAGGTTTACTCGATCCACCGCGAAAAAGAAGAGGTACGCGATGTTCGCGAAGGTATGGAATGCGGGATCACCCTCAAGGGCTTTGAAGCCTTCCAGGTTGGAGATGTGATCGAGTGTTATGTTATGGAGAAATTTGGCGGATAATTATCCGCACGGAGCTTATCATGCCCACTGAATTAAGAATGCGAAGAATTAATGATCGGGTTAAGGAAGTTTTGTCCGTAGCCCTTTTAACCAAAGTGGAAGACCCCCGCCTGGCAACGGTCACTGTAACGGATGTCAAAATTGACCGTGAGTTGGATTTTGCCAATATTTATGTTTCAGCTTTGGGTGGGTCAGAGGTTAAGGAAGAAGTTATTGAGGCGTTGAACCATGCCCGAGGCTTTCTGAAGTTTGAGATCGCCAACGAAGTCGAATTGCGCATTATGCCGAAACTGCGCTTCTTTTGGGATCCGACGCCCGAACGCGCCCAACGGCTTGATGAATTGCTCATGCAAATAAAGGCAGATGAAAGCCAAAAGCCTGCTGAGGATTCGCAGAAACCTTTGCCGAAATCCTAGTGACCCATTAGAATAGTCAGGTTTTCGAATTAAAGAGAAATTGAAATTGATGAGCCTCCCAAGCGACACAACCATAAAAAACGCGATAGATTCCGCCAAGTCGTTTACAGTCGTTTCCCATATTCGACCAGACGGGGATGCCATCGGTTCATTGCTAGGCCTTGGCACTGCATTAATTATGACCGGTAAAAAGGTAAAGCTGGTCCTTCAGGACTTCCCGGGCAACCGTTATGCTTACCTGCCAAATTTCGACAAAATCCAGTCTTTTATGCCAGAGGAACCGGGCTTTCTGATTGTGGTGGATTGTGGGGACGAGTTTCGCACCGGGGAATTGTTAAAGGGTCGCAAACCAGATTTAGTGATCGATCATCACAAAACCAATTCCAATTTTGGAATGCTCAACCTGATTGAACCTGATGCTGAAGCGACTGCTTTCATGCTTGCTCAGCACATCCCGCATTGGGGGTTGGGAATTGACCGGGCTGTGGCTTCTGCCCTTCTAACCGGACTGGTGAGCGATACCATCGGCTTCAGAACCTCAAATGTCCGTCCGATTTGTTTGAACATTGCAGCCGATTTAATCCAGGCCGGTGCAGACCTGCCTTCTATTTACCAACGTGTTCTGCTCACGCGCTCGCTTGAAGAGCTGCGTTATTGGGGGCAGGGTCTTTCAAAGTTACGCCTGGAAGACGGTCTATTATGGACCAGCCTGACACTTGAAGACCGTGTGAAAGCAGGCTACACTGAGAATGACGATGCTGATTTGGTCAATAATATGACCACTGTAGCCGAAATGCTGATTGCTGTGATTTTTGTAGAACAATCCGCGTCTACAACCAAGGTAAGCTGGCGCTCACGAAATGGTTACGATGTATCCGTTTTGGCGCGCGAATTTGGAGGTGGTGGTCATGCAGCTGCGGCCGGAGCTGATATTGACGGAGAGTATCAGAGCATTGTTGAGAGTGTACTGGCTCGCACGCGCGAGTATTTGAACGACACAGGGGAATCCAATCCAAGGTAGGAATAAGATGAGCGATCGTTATCAATCAGAGGAAGCAAATTTGGCCAGCCACATTTCTGGTGTTCTGGTTGTCGACAAACCTATAGGCATGACATCACACGATGTTGTCCAAATTGTAAGAGGCGGTACGCATATCCGCAGAGCAGGGCATGCCGGCACATTGGACCCTAGGGCATCCGGCGTCCTGGTCGTTTTACTGGGCCCCGCTGTGCGTTTGAGTGAATACATTTCCGCGTCTGAAAAGCGATACCAGGCAATTGTTCAGTTTGGCATCACTACTGATTCATATGATTTGGAAAGTCCTGTCAATAAACGCATGCCCGTAGATATCAGCGAGGATGAACTGAATGAGACCCTGAAAGGTTTCATCGGCACCTTTGAACAAAAACCACCCGCCTATTCAGCCATTAAAGTGGGAGGCCGCAAGGCTTACGACATGGCAAGAATCGGCGAGGATGTGCAATTGGAACCCAGAGAAGTAACCGTACATAATATCGAATTACTTGAGTGGGATGCACCCGAGGCAATTCTGGACGTGCAATGCTCTTCTGGCACCTATGTGCGCTCGTTAGCCCATGACCTCGGTGAAAAACTTGGCTGTGGAGCAACTTTGATTGGTTTAAGGCGCACAAAAAGCGGTCAGTTTGGTCTGCGAAATGCCATCCCGTTGAAGAAACTGCAGGATGCTTTTGTCAACGGTGATTGGTACCAGTACCTGATTCCAGCTTCAGAAGCCCTCGCGGATTGGTACAAGGTGGACCTGGAGGAGGCCGATGTGGATAACATCCGCCATGGTCACCGTATTCCTGCTAAGGAAGCCATGGAAGCGGGTAAGTGGGCGAGAGGCGTTGATGGCGAAAGCGAGTTGATTGCCTTATTGGAATACGTCTCTGAAACCCAGGAATGGCAGCCTAAAAAGGTATTCTTTCAGTAAATGATTAAACAAATTACTTGGGGCTATAACCTTTCCTTTTTAGGGGGAGATATAAATGACTGAGTTCCTAAACGCCTTTCCGACTTCCAGAGGCCAGCCTGTCTGGCTGACGATTGGGAATTTTGACGGTTTGCACCTTGGCCATCAAGCGCTCATCAGTAAACTGCGTTCCGAGGCAGCCGAAGCCAAAGCCCAGGCTGTAGCCATCACATTTTATCCTCATCCCCGGATTTTCTTTGGTATTGAGCAGGAACCTTACAACTTGATGACCCGAGAGGAAAAAAACCGGATGTTCGAGCAAATGGGGCTTGACCAGGTGGTCACACTTCCATTCACAAAATCGTTGGCTTCGACGGCCGCAGAAGATTTTCTTTCAGAATTGATCTCCCATTTTGACTTGCAGGGCATGGTTATCGGCCCGGATTTCGCCCTTGGGAAGGATCGGGAAGGTACTATTCCAGCTATTCAAGCTTTCATGAGGCGCTTTGAGGTGCGCGTGCTGCGGGAATCTCCGGTGATGATGGGTACCCGGGTAATTTCATCTGAAGCAATCCGTGATGCCCTTGGGAATGGAAAACCCGAATTAGCAACTGCCATGCTTGGGAGGCCTTACGCCATGAATGGCAGAGTACAGGACGGCAAGAAACTCGGCAGAAAATTAGGCTTACCCACGGCTAACCTGGCAATAGAACCTGGAAAATACGTCCCAAAATATGGGGTGTATGCCAGCAAGACCCACCTGGTTGGAGTATCTTATCCTTCAGTCTCGAGCATCGGGGTTCGGCCAACCGTCGAGGAAACTACCATTCCCAACGTGGAAACGATTATCCTGGATTTTGATGATAATATCTACAACGAACAAATAAGTGTGGAACTTATTCATTATATTCGCCCCGAAATTAAGTTTGAAAACATCAGCGACCTCATGAATCGGATTGTGGAAGATAAAGCGGAAGCCAGGAGGATATTGCAGAATGGATCTTGAACGTAGAGTTTACCGATTGAGCCCAAGCCAGTTAAGCGCGGAGACCATCGCTGTCACTTTTGCCAAGACTTCCCGCTCTCCTGAACCTTTTGATGTCATCGCCGCAGAACTTGATGAAGAAAAGTCTGCCAAATTCAGTGAAAAATGGATTGTGGGCTACGGACACTCAAGCGTGGCCGAACATGCCGTCATTCACCTGGCCATGGAAAATATATCCCGCCTGGCAATTGAAAGTATTGAAGGCAATCGGCTGGCCTCCTATACAGAAAAATCCACGCGCTACCAGGAATGGAATCCAAAAGCCTTTGTAATCCCTGATGAGATCCAGGCAAGCAGCCTGAAATCGGAATATCTCCAATTGATGGATCAGCTTTTTAGCACCTACGCTCAAGCACTTCAAGCATTGAAGCCCTGGTCTGAAGCCACCACGCCCCGCATGGAAGGTGAGTCGGAAAAAGCCTGGGCTAACCGTGCCAGGGTAAAGGCAGTAGACGTTGCCAGGTTTATCCTACCTGCGGCATCAATGGCGAACGTGGGTGTGACCATGAATGCCCGTGTCCTCGAATATGCGATCAAGAAGATGCTTAGTTCAGAACTGGCCGAAATTCGCATGATCGGTGCTGAAACCAAGTGTGTTGGCATGCAGGAATTACCAACTTTGATCAAACACACCGACCCGATTGCATACTATGGCGAGGTACGCAAATCCTTCACCGGAGTTGCGCATGCCATCGATACCATTCGGTCCACAGAGTGGTGCAAAATGCTGGACGCCGACCCGTATGGGGAAGCCAAAATACTGGCAGGTGTGCTCTACCGTTTTGGAGATGACAGCTACTCAGTAGCACTTGACCAGGTTCAAAATATGGATGATGAGACGCGCCAGTCTCTTGCTGGAAAGCTCTTTGAACGCATGGGTATACACGACCAAACGCTGCGGGAACTGGAATACACGGATTACACTTTCGACCTGGTGATGGATCAAGGCGCATATTTTGAGTTCAAACGGCACCGCATGATGAGCCAGACCCCACAAGCCCTTACCACCAATCTTGGATTCGCAATTCCCAAGGGAATCAGCGAAGCAGGATTTGAAGAAAAATTCTGCGCTGCAATGGATCAGGCAAATGAGCTCTATAACAGAATTGCCAAATCTGAACCTTACGCAGCTTCATACGTGGTGCCCAATGCCTTTAACCGCCGCGTGCTTTGCCGTTTGAACCTCAGGGAATCCTTCCATTTCTGCAAATTACGCAGCGCATCCAACGCTCACTTTTCAATTCGCCGGGTAGCGCGGGGGATGTATGAAAAGATCGTGGAAATTCACCCAATTCTTGCTGGTTTTATGAACCTGGATGAGGGCGAAAGCAGCCATTCGATCACGACGGACTACTTCAGCTCTGTGGATAAACGCCCTCCCAGTTGAAAAATTACTGATTGA